>NZ_JAWOTW010000007.1:0-242485 GCF_033339075.1 Vibrio sp. 970 | reverse complement strand
CTTGCCATTGATGATTTCCGTGAGGGTATAGTCACGGAAATGAGAGGGACAACCAGTGGTGTAGAGCAAGGTCTGGCAGTGACGATTCGGGTAAGTGACGGAGACAGCACGCTGAATTTTACTGGCCTCGTTGATGCCTCAGGTTCGTGGACAGTAACCGGAATTGACGTAAACACTCTCAATCTAAACAACACGTGGACCATTGAAGCAGAAGTGTTGGATGCCGCCGGCAACCACGCGGTCGATACCATGCCGACAATAGTGCTACCCGGTTCAACGGTATTTTCTGAAAACATCGTTGGATTTTTTGGTGAGCAAAGCAGCTCGGCAGCCATCAACATAGAAAATGGTGTGCCAGCACTGCATGCAGAGCAACCAAGTTTGAGTGCGCTTACATCGGTCGGTCAATCTATTAACGTTGTTGTTGCAGAAGATGGGTTGAGCTTACAAGGAACATCGACTGACGACCGATTAGTTTTCTCAGCAGAAGTCAATGATGATGGTACGGTTCAAATTACTTTTTATGAAGCGATTGATCATGGTGTAGGTCAAGATGAGCTGGTGACTAACGTATTGGTTGAAAGCACTCAAAGTGATGCTGATGGTACACAAGAGACGGTTGTGGCACCGTTAACGATTACTATTTATGACTCTGATCCGGTGATTAGAGATGACACATACTCAGTCGTAGAAGATCAAACAATTACGGGCAATCTACTTGAAAATGATATTGATCTTGATGGAACACTTTATGTGAAATTTGTAGAGGCTGGCGGGGAGCAGAAGTCAATTCTAGAGGGGGGATCCGTAAGTTTTAGTTTAGAAAAAGGCGAATTAACCGTATTTTCTGATGGCTCTTGGCAGTTTGATGCAGATCGAAACCTAGATCATTCGGTCGAGCAAAGTGTTTCTTTCAGCTATTTAGCTGCAGATGACTCCCAAGACTATGGCTTGGCTAACGCGACCATTGACATTACTGATGGACAAGCAGGTTACGTAGGCAATGCGACTATAGACGTAACAGAAGTCCCTTTGGATGGCCCGATACTGAACTCTGAAGGAACTGTTAATATTGTCGCGGGATCTGACAATCCGGATCCGAGTAGTTTGTATTTCGGTGGGTCATCTATTACTAAGTTAGAAGCATTAGGGCTTACAAGCTCAGTCTCTGATAATGAGCTTAGCTACACGTTAAGCTCCAGTGGAAAGCAAATCACAGCATTTGCCAATGGTGTCACTGTATTTACGTTAACATTGAGTGGCGTTGAATCGGGTGATGATGTATTAGCTTCAATTTCGCTTACTCTTGAGCATCCTATCGATCAATTCAATAGCAGTGATACGGTCACTTTCCCGTTGACCATTGGCGGCGTAGATTTAGATGCCACACCGCTTGTAGAGAATGAAATTGATTATGTTCTAAAGGATGGTGCAGACCCAACTTTAAATAATTTGAATGGGGTAGAAGTAAAAGAATCTGATCTCGCAAATGGAAGTGTGTTGAGCTCAGGGAATTTTCAAGTTGAGGTTGGCAGTGATTACCTCGAATCTTTGTCGTTCATCGTCTCTGAACAACCCTTGTTGACGAGTGGTGAACAAGTTGTGCTTTATCAAGTCTCTGCGGATGGCAAAACACTTGATGGTTATATTCTTGACGAAGATGGGCAAACTCAGATTCCCATCTTTCAAGCTACCCTCAATGCTTCATTACCTATTGATGCAAATAGCGACATTACCTACTCCTTTGAGCTTTTTCAGGCTCTCGACCAACAAGAAAATACTGATCCAAACGTACCTCTCGTTGTTACTGCAATGGACTCAGACCAAGATAACACGTCGGTCGTTTTAGACATTAATGTGATAGATAACGACAATGGACAAGCGCTAATCAATAGTGGCAATGTCGAGTTAACCGAAACACCTGTCGATACAAACATTGCTCCTGATGGGGTTTCAGCCATAGCGAATACGGATGTGATAGTTACGTCATCATTCGATCCGATTGTGTATCTGGGTGTTGACATAAATGATGGAGATACTGTCAAAACTACGCTTGGTGATGCTGTTACTTATAACGGAGAGGCTGTCACTTGGTACGATAACAATGATGGAAGCTTTGACGCAATTTCAGACACTGGAGACGTTGTATTTAGGGTCACGTTACCTAGTGACTTCTCTTTGCCATCAAATGATACGTCTACTGTTAATGTAACTGTAGAGCTTTATCACTCGCTTGACCATGTTTTAGGTGATGGGACGCAATTGTCGATCTCTATGCCCATCGTGGCGAGAGATTCTGATGGAAGCGAGATCTCTACGGAGTCCAACATACTGGTCTATGATGGCTTGTTTCCGGAACTAGTAATTACAGAGGGAATCACAGTCAATGAAAGCGGGTTGAATGATGATTCGCTTGATTCTGGCATCGAGGGCTCGTCACCATCCATTACGCTATTACAAGGTTCAGACTCTATCGCCAGTGTGAGCGTGAATATCGATATGTTCAATGCGCTCGGCTATAAAACAAGTAGTGGTAGCCTGGTTTCGCTTGATTCACCGGACTCGAATGGTTGGTTATATGCAAGAGATGAAAGCGAGCAAGACGTCTTTAGAATTAGATTTAATACCGATGGGACTGTCGAGTTTGATCTATACCGTGCACTTGAACACGATGAACCTGACGGTGTTCCAGCGGACGAGAACACATTAGAACTCAGTTTTTCAATTTATGCCGTTGATAAGGATGGCGACCAGTCTGAAGCTGAGACATATACCGTTAGTGTAGTGGATGATATCCCTGAAGACACAAGCTCACCAATAGAAATTGAACTTACCGAGGGGGATGAGTTTTCGGGAAACTGGTTTAGCAATAATGCCGACTTAATCAGTTCAGATGGCACGTTGATTTCAAGTTTGACCTATGCAGGTGAAACATACGATACGGCGAGTTCGGTATTTAGCAATGATGCTTGGACCATCGATTTAATCAATAGTAGTGATGGTAACTTAAAATATGGAACGCTGACTATTGCTCAAGATGGGACATTTACGCTAACTACCGAGCTTATTGTTAATACGCCTGTAGGTGGTTTGCTTGATGATCTAACGATAACTGTGACGGATGCAGACGGTGACCAAGCAAGCAGTGAAGCTCAATTAATTCTTGATGATGCCAGGGGCTTTATTCGAACCGTTAATGTAGATACGTTAGAAGATAATGGCGCGAATAACAGTGGAGACCCTACGCCAGTCGCGTTACCGATTAGAGTTTCTCCTGGGGATACGGAGAATAATGAGCGTGTTGAAGCGATAAGGATCTCTGTTGAATCTCTACAAGGAGGGGCTCTGTTTTTAGACGGAGCGCGCCTTGAAGATGATGATAATGACGGATTTATTAGTCTTTCTGGTACAGAGCTAATGGGGGTGGGTATATTCACTGTTCCAAATGGTGATCTCACTTATCAACCAGCACTAAACCTGTCGGGCAACACTATCAAAGTTTCGTTAGCAGTGTCTGCATTAATCGTATCTGATGTCGAACCGGATGGTTTTGTATTACAAGGCAATAATACGTTAAATGTTAACGTTTTACCGGTTGCAGATTTGCCAGAGTGGTCTAATGATTCGGACTTTTCTTATCAAAGTGTTGAAGATTCCGCTGAATCACTTTCACTCAATATTGTCGCTGAAAAGTTTGACCAAGACGGTTCTGAAACGCTCCACTACCAAATTTCGAATATTCCAGATGGACTTATATTAACACTTAACGGAAGTGCTATTGAGGAAGGGAAAGCGTATAGCCAATCCGAGTTAGATCAAATTGAAATCACATCTAACGAAAACTTAGCCGGAAGATTTACTTTTGATGTAACGGCAGTAACGACTGAGTCGGGTAGTGTGTTTGCCGATGAGCAAGATAAAACAGCGGAGATTACTGAGCAAGTTGTTATCGATATATCTCCAGATGCCGATGTGCCTACGCTGACCGTTAAAAACATTCAGGGGCTTGAAGACCAAGCGATTGACTTAAAAGAGTACATCTTAGGGCGGCTCACTGACACAGATGGCTCGGAGTCTCTGTCTTATCGCATAGAAGTTCAAGATGGTTGGACATTGCCTGTCGGAGCTGGGATTACGCTTATCGGTATTAATACCTACCTAGTGACCTCCAATGCTCTAGCCAATTCAGAGGCGTTACTTCAACCAAAATCGGATATCAGCTCATTTACTGAATCTCTATCCCTTCAAGTAACCGCCATTTCAACAGAGTCGACTATTGATGGCTTAGCACCTCTTAATGAAACCGCCGAGAGCCAATTTGCAACCATTGACATTAAGCTAAAAGGCGTGGTCGATGAACCAATTGTCCTAGATGGTGGACAGGGGAATTGGCAATATGATCAAGCGACTAAAGTAATTAGTAATCTCTCTACGTTAGACGAAGATAACCTGATACAACTGGATTTTATCATCCAGACATCAGACGACGATCTATCAGAAGAAATTAATATCTTGCTTCAGAACATCCCTTTGGGAACACAACTGACAGATGTAAATGGTGACCCTATTGTTCTTCCAATTGCTTACGTGGACCCAATAACGGGGCCAGTTTATCAGGTCTCAAACGCTGTTCTTGAAAACACTTACCTCAAAACAGAGCAAGATTTTAGTGGAACACTGAGCATGGATGTTATCGTCGTTTCAACAGAGCCGGATGGTGATTCTGCTGAAACCCCTCTTAAAGTGGAAATGGAAATCTCACCTATTGTTGATCAAACTGACGGCCAAGAATTACAAAGCAATGGTATTGAGGACAATTTCATCACACTAAATCTTGAGCCTGTCGTTAATCAAGATATAGATTCTAGTGAGTCCTTGACAGGATACACCATTGTATCCATTCCAGATGGCTTAACGCTTTACTTTGATGGTAATGCAGTAGAGGAAAGTAACTTACCGTTAGAACTCAATGAACTACTTGATGGTAGCTCGGCAACATTATCTGAGTTGTTAAACAGTGGACGAATCACTGTAAAAGCTAATGAAGACCTAAGTGGGACGTTTAGCCTGGAAGTTCAGTACGAAGTGACAGACACGTCTCCTACGATGGAGACTGATGTAAAGGCAATCAATGGCTCTTTGAGCGTCGTGGTTTCTGGAAAAGTGGATATTGGTAATGAAGATATTGACAAAACACGTTTAGAAGGCGCGACTGAAGTATTCACAAGTACGGATGGGTCTGCTGTTGACGTGAGTGGAGGCATTACATTTACAGAAGCGGATATTGATGGTTCAGAGTATCTCGATTACATCGTTTTACAGATACCGCAGGGTCAAGACCTCATTGTTACTGATCCGAATGGTGCTTCTCAAGATGCCGATGGGAACTGGCTGATTCCAATGGAAGGAATCACAAGTGATAGCGTGTTGGAAACCGCTCAAGATTTGCTTGCTAGCGCATCGATTTATAGCCCATCTAATACAGAGATACTTGATGTGAATGTGTTAGCGTATGTTCGAGATGGAACGGATGCTCAATACATCACAGGTCAGTTCCAAATTCAAATTACTGGCCATGAAGGAGATGGAGACCAGTGTGCTGATCCTGGTGAACCAGGAAGCGTTCAAAGTGGGGATATTGTAGGTAAAGAAGGTGAAGATGTCTCAATTGGGGCGTTTTTAAACCCTGATGTAGCGAGTAGTGATGGTAACTTAGTTTCCTTCTTTGTCGCCGCAGATTCTTTACCTGAAGGAGTCGAGCTTACTGGCGAAGGTGTGATACCTGCTTATGATAATGCGGGCAATCTGTTGGGTTATTCAATTTCTAGCGCTGGATTGTCTTCCTTGACGCTTACTGGCGTGGATGAGGACTTTGCTGGTTGCATTACTTTCAATTTAGAAGTGACAGAAACGGCCCCATGCGATGGTGACTCGAAAACAACCGCTCAGACCATTACGGTACAAATCTCTCCTGTTGTCGATGATATCGCGATAGCACCAAGCCAAGTTACGGTTCAAGAAGATACTATAACCAACCTGAATCTTGCTCTTGTATTGGGCGATAGTGAAGGACCAATGCAGTCCATTACTGGAGAAGGTGACGCAGCGACTGGCCTTGAAAGTGTCAATTGGGTTTCTTTATCGGTGTCTGACGAGAATGCGCGGTTTACTGCCGTGGACCCGAGCCTACTCATTGACAACGGTGATGGAACATGGGTAGTGACAGATGTTACGCGTCTAAACGAAATTCAGTTAATCCCACCTGAAAACTACAGTGGAGAGCTTGTTATTTCCGTTGACGCAAACATTACTGATGAAGTCACGGGAAGTTGTTTAAGTACTGACAGTGCGAAAGATACTCAAACTAAATCAACAGAAGTTACCGTTACCATTGCCCCAGTGGTTGATAAAGCGGTTCTGGAAACAGAAGACGTAGTTGGTGATGAAGATAATTATATTTATTTAGGAAACTTATCTGCATCATTAATCGATCAAGATGGTTCTGAGTCGATGTCTTTGGTCATGACAGGAGTGCCAGACGGAGCCGTGTTGGTTTGGGACAGTAATGGGACGTTCGAATTACTCCCTGATAACGGTTCAACGGATGGTGAGAGCAAGGAGTGGCAGCTAACTCAAGCACAACTTGATAAGGTTTACTTTCTACCGCCACTAGATTTTAGTGGGGATATTTCATTAACACTGCAAGCTATTACCCAAGAGTCTGGATCAAACGACTATAACTATACCACTTCTCAGTTCAACGTCGGCGTAAAACCGATTGGCGATGATGTATCGTTGAATACAACCTCTAACACGTTCACTGGAGATGAAGGTGATTCCATTTCGATTGACTTTTTAGCGAGCGGTTTTGAAACAAATAGCAACGAATATATAGAAGTGTCAATGTTGATCAAAGCAAGCTCTGAACCCTCTGCATTGGAAGGCTTAGGTAGGATTCGTATTGGAACTCAATTCTCATCCTTTACCTTCGATGACGCGGGCAATGCCGTGGCGACGGTATTAGTGCGAGCAAATGAAGTGTCAGGTTTGGAGTTCATTCCGAAGGATGCATTTGGAACGATGGATGTTGCTCTCAATGTTAGAACGTTTGATCAAGCGATAGTGTCAGAGACACTCGAAACCGATTTTGGAGATGTGCAAACTACCGATCTAACCATTGTTGTTACCCCTGAAACTGATGAGCCAACACTAACGGCCGATTATCAGTCTATTGTGTCTGAAGCGTCTGGGAGTATTCCTTTGGGGTTGAGCATGAATTTAGTCAATCCTGCACCCGAAGAGTTTGGAAGTGTGGAGATTCGCGGATTACCAACAGATCTAGAGTTGAGTCATGGTGAAAGATTGAACGGCATTTATACTGTTGATCAAGAGGATGTCGCTGATCTTTCCATCGTTGGCGGGTTTAGCGGTGCAAGTGATTTTACGTTGTCGATAAAACCGATTGCAACACTGGGTGCTACAGTCGCAGAAGGTGCTGCTCAGACAGTCAATGTTACCTTAGTGGAAGAAGGGGGCCAAACATTACTTGCGACAGATGCTAATGATTTGCTTATTGGAGGAAGTGGCAGCGATGTATTCCAGTTTGACAGTTCAGGGCTCGGTAACGAGTTAAAGCCCTCGTACGATGTGATCAACGATTTCCAAATATCCGTTATTGGTGATGATAATGACACAATTGACATCGCCTCGATAATCACCGCTACCTCGATAACAGAAGTCGATAATAAGCTCGATTTAACAGAGAATGATGATGGCGTAACGCTTCACATAAAACCAGAAGAGACGGGGACAAAACAACAGATTCTTATGCAGGGCGTCACTCTCGATCAGCTTTACAAAGGTGACTCGACTGGCGTAGCCGAAGAAAATGTCTTACAGAAGATGATTGATGACAACAACTTGCTAGTAGGTGGTATGTCATGAAGCATCACTCATCCTCATCAAGTGAGCTGACTAACGATCCTTGGGGGCAATCGTTAACTTGGTTGATGCGCTATTTTGAGGTTAGACACCATACAAAAAAGGTGCTTTCTGGATTACCTCTTGTTGAGGGTAGATTGGATAGTGACTTATTCATCAGAGCCGCTGAGCGAGCCGATCTTGAACTCACATTAATCGATTTAAAATCCACCGCAATGTTGAGCTTTCCATTGGTGGTAATCAATAGGAAGACGTTACAACCCGCTATTATATCTGAGCGACATAACAGCGATTATCAAGTCACGTTATTTAGTGAAGATCAAGGTGAAACGCAATACGTCACGATCGAGGAACTGCATAATCAATTCCAGCCTCAAGCATGGCAAGTTTCTATGCGTCCAGAGCTGGACAAACGGATAAGTTCTATTCAAGCGGATTATAATGAACATTGGCTTTTCGCCGTAGTGAAAGAAATGTCTCCGTGGTATCGAGATCTTTTGATTGCCTCTTTCCTTATCAATACGCTAGCGCTAGTTATTCCGCTTTTCACTATGAACGTTTACGATCGTGTAGTGCCTAATCAAGCTTTCAGTACATTATGGGTTTTGGTCGCTGGTGTCTCCGTCATCATTATTTTTGATTGGCTATTGCGTAAAGCAAGGGGAGTTGTCACTGATACCGCGGGTAAGTACATCGATAACAAGCTTTCTTCGATACTTTTTTCTAAAGTTATGGGGATGAAACTTGAACACCGTCCTGCATCAGTCGGTGCATTCGCTCGACAACTACAAGATTTTGATAGTGTTCGCGATTTTTTTACTTCTGCATCTCTTGTGACCTTAGTTGATCTCCCATTTACGTTGTTATTTTTAGTCTTAATAGGTTGGCTAGGTGGGGCAATGATGTTCATACCTATTGCCGTCATGTTTACCCTGCTGATCCTTGGCTTTGCGGTAAAAGCAAAAATAGAACAATCACATACGGAAAGTGCTGCACTATCCATGAAGCGACAAGCTCACTTGTTTGATTCATTGTCCTCTTTAAAAGAGATTAAGCAAAATAACGCTACGGGAGAAGCACAAAAGCGTTGGGAGCAAACGGTATCCATGCTTTCTGATTGGCAAAATCAATCGCGAAACTATTCGAATATCGTTGCTTACTCCATTCAATCTAGCCAGCAGATAATTACCGTAATGTTACTTGTAACAGGCGTGTACAGAATTTCTGAGGGATTGCTCAGCATGGGGGGGCTCATTGCTATTGTCATGCTTAGCGGTCGTGCTGCAGGGGCGATTAACCAGTTAGCTATGCTGTTACTTCGCTATCAACAGACAAAAACAGCGGTTGAAGGCTTAAATTCTATCATGTCTTTACCTCAGGAGGCGCAACGCAGTCAGGTCATTACGTCTGCCGAATTTACAGGGAATATACGTTTAGAAAACGTGAGCTTCCAATACCCAGATGTTGATATGCCATGTTTGAGAGATATTAATCTTACTATCAAGCAAGGCGAACGCGTTGGCGTTATTGGTAGTGCAGGAGCAGGAAAGTCTACACTCCTTTCTATTATTACCAATCAACTCAGTGTCTTACAGGGTAGCGTTTATTTTGATGACATTGACAGTCAGCTTTGGCCCGCCGAATTGATAAGAGAGAAAACGGGTTGGGTTGGCCAAGATTCGCATCTTATATACGGCAGCATTATGGAAAACATAGTATTAGGACATCATGTTATTGATCAAGAACGTTTACGCCGTGCGATAGAATTATCGGGTTTGAACCAGTACATGAGTCGCCTTCCTCATGGTCTAGAAACGCAAGTCGGAGAAGGAGGGCGTTATTTGTCGGGGGGGCAAAGGCAAGCTGTAGCGATTTCAAGAGCTTTTTATGGAAACCCAGCAGCATTAATTTTAGACGAGCCAACCAGTTCCTTAGACCAGCCTGCTGAGAATGCATTGTTTAATGCTCTTAAATCGTTGCCGCACTCGACGACGATGATTATTAGCTCTCATAAACATTCCTTATTATCGCTTTGTGATCGAATTGTTGTGCTTGATAAAGGCACAATTTTGAGGGAAGGAGCGCCCCAAGAAATTTTTGCTAAACAACAGTCTAACGCGAAGACGAACAGAGTACGCGCAGTATCAATTGTACGCGAAGGAGGTCAATGATGAGCACAGTTCGTTGGAGTAATGCTCATTTAGCAAACCGTTCGAGAACGTTGATTTGGTTGTCTGCCGCGTTAGTGCTGAGTGTGATTATTTGGGCCTCGTGGGCGAGGTTAGACGAAGTGGTTGTCGGCGAAGGAAAAGTTGTTCCTACTTTGTCTGTTCAGACGATTCAGAGCTTAGAGGGAGGCATTCTAAAGGAGTTACTTGTCATGCCTGGTGAAAGCGTCACTAAGGGGCAAACCATCGCCATTCTGGATGATACAAGGTTTAAGTCGACCTATTCGGAGACCTCTGAACAAGTAGAATCTTTGCTCGCCAGAAAGCAGAGGCTTCAAATTGAATTAGAAACGGTAAAAGTGAATAGCCTCCAACTGGATTGGAAACAACAAGTGAGTATCGAGCCTCAGCCATTTGATATTTCGATGACCGGCCACTCTGCCTATCTGAATGCCAAAGCAAACTATCTTGAGCGGTTGAGCCAACTGGAGTCTGAGCTGGAGGAGGCTAAATTGCGAATTGAGCAACAATCGCAAGCTTATCTAGATACCTTGAATACCATTCAAACACTAAAAAGCAGTCTGGTTATTGTCTCGAAAGAGCGAGATATGCTGAGAGAGGTGGTTTCTAGTGGCGCGGTGGCTGAAGTGGAATTATTAAAACTGAATAGAGACGTTATAAAGCTCAAAGGAGACATCGCGAGTTCACAAGCTGCTGCCCAAAAGCAAAGGGCTGTGTATTCTGAATCCATCGCAGATTATCGTGGTACTGCGCTTGCTTTTAGGGCAGAGGCACAAGGGCAGCTCAATGAAGTTGTGACGCAACTAGCGCAGCTCAATGAAAGTCGTCAGGCGATTGCGGATCAGTTGAATCGAACGCAGTTACTTTCTCCGGTCGATGGAACCATCAAAGATGTTTTTGTCAGAACCATCGGAGGTGTGGTTAAGCCGGGTGAGCCTATTTTAGAAATAGTCCCTCGTAATAGCACGTTAATCGTTGAAGCGAGAATTTCTCCTCAGAATATCGCCTTTATAAGGCCTGGCCTGCCGGCAACGGTAAAGTTGTCTGCCTATGACTTTGTCATTTACGGAGGCCTAGAAGGAGAAGTGACCTACGTAAGCGCCGATGCACTTCAAAATGAAGAGGGCAATGCCTACTACCGTGCCAACGTTACTTTCAAGGTTGATGATAAGTTTACGATCATCCCGGGAATGCAGGTTGTGGTAGACATTCTTACAGGAGAAAAAACAGTACTGAATTATTGGTTAAAACCTATATTACGTGCGAAAGAGAATTCGCTCAGAGAAAGATAGACATAAGGATATAAGATGCGGCTTAAATCAACGTTATTGGTCTTGTTTGCAGTATCATCGTCGCCAAACGCTTTGACTTTAGAAGAGTCAGTTACGTTATCTCTCGATAGCTCCCCAAGTTTGCTTGCTCGCTATTCTCGCTATGAGTCGATGGTACGAGACCGAAATGCCATAAATGGTTCATTTCTTCCTCAGGTTAATTTGTATGCAGCAGCAGGGTACGAAGGTACTCGATATAACAACGGAAACTACATCGACAGTGAAGATAGAACATTAGAAAGAACGGAGATGGGCGTAAGAATCTCCCAACTGTTATTTGATGGATTTAAAACAAGTGCTGACGTTGATCGCTTATCTTACGAGGCTGAAGCTGAACGCTTGGACTTATTGGCATCTGCGGAAAATGTTGCATTAGATACTGTCAGAGCGTATGTGGATGTTTTACATGCCCGAGAGTTGATGAAACTGACAGAAAGAAACCTAAATGAACACCAAGAGATCTACCGTTTCATTCTAGATAAAAAAGAAAAAGGTTTAACCAGCAACTCCGACTTAGCGCAGGTTTCTTCGCGTGTCGCGACAACACAGTCCTCATTGATTGCCGCCCAAAACAATCTTTCCGATGCTAGAACAAGATTTGTACGTTTGGTTGGTCGAGCGCCGCAAAACTTAGTTGAACCTGTTTACCCGCAGGAGTTGCTTCCGAATAAGCTTGACGAAGCACTCAAACAAGCGGTTAGGTTGCACCCATCCATACAGTCAGCGATGAAAGATTTAGAGGCGGCTCGACATGAAGTAAAAAGAGAAAAGGGGGATTACTACCCAGAGCTCAAGCTTGAGCTGTCAGCCAACAAAACAGACAACGTGGATAATATTGAAGGCATTAACGAAGATGCAAAGGTTATGCTGACGGTCAACTACGATCTTTTTAACGGCTTTTCTACAGACTCCCGAGTGGAGTCATCTGCCTGGCGAGTAGAGGAGGCGAGGGCTATTCGAGCAAATGCAGAACTAGATGCGAATGAAGGTGTAAGGCTGGCATGGGACGCACATACATTGCTTCAACAGCAAATGGAGTTTTTAAAAGTCAACGTTGATGCGGCGAAAGTAACTGAATTAGGGTACATCCAGCAGTTCAATGTAGGGCGACGCAGTTTGTTAGATGTATTAGATGCCAAAGTTGAAACGTTTGTTGCGAGACGGAACTACACCCGAACAAAGTACGATCATTTGGTTGCCACTTACCGTTTATTCAACTCGATGGGGATTCTGACTTATGCGTTGCGAGTTGAGTATCCAGAGAACTGGAAGGAGAACAATAATGGATAAATTCGCAGTGACGAGTCTTCTAGTTTTCATGTTAGCAGGCTGTGCTGAATCACCGAATACGACGTTGACCACTTACCAGTACAACGACCTTAAAGACAATGATAGTGATGGCGTGATAAACCAACGAGATAACTGCGCAGATACGCCAAAAGGTGTGGTTGTTGACAGTGAAGGCTGTGCGAATTGGGTCAACGACTCGCAGACACACCTGATCAGCTTTTTCTTTGCGATGGATGAGCATCAGGTAACGCCATCTCATGATATGCCGCTAAGCGAGTTGAAAGCACTGCTTCAGAGTAACCCAAATGCGCAAGTCATACTGATAGGAGACACAAGCCCTGAAGCGTCACTCGAATACAACAAAGCGTTGGCAAAGAAAAGGACGGCAGCTATACGAGAATTGCTAGTGAGAAACGGCATTCAAGATAATCGAATTGAAGAGCAAGAGTTTTATCAGAATACGGCATTGACGGTACAACTAAAAAAACGGGAAAGGCGCACAATTGCTGTTGTAAACACGAAAGCTGAAAGTACTGAACAAGCGTGGACTATATTTAGTTCGGACAGCGAGTTGACACCTAATTCGAAGTTGGAGCTGAATTATGAAAATTAAAGTCTTGCCTTTCCTTGCTCTAACTTCATGTTTGATTTCACCGCTGGCATTTGCTGACTCTGAGGCTCGAACATCGATTTTTGTCGAACCAGAGATACTAGAAACGATAGAAACATTGATAGATGAGCCAAGTGTAAATGTAGCGCTTGCATCTCAGTCTGGTGGTTTTAACGACATGCTAAATGACGGAGCCTCTATTGCGATCACATCTAAGAAATGGTCAGATGAAAACATCTCCCGATTTCAACGAGAAAGAGGCCACAGGCCTACACGTTTGTTTTTAATGGCAAACGCTATTGTCGTAATCAATAGTCAAAAGAGTACGGTAGATAGTGTTTCCGTTAGTGAATTGAAACGCTGTGATGCAAATACGTATGCTTTCGGGGAGATGCGTTTAAGTAACCCAGATGTGAGCTCTAATGGTTGTCAATCATCGATTCAAATGCTTGATGAAGACCGATTGAAACGGGCTTTAAGCGACGACTTGTCAGCCAAAGCTTATATGCGATACTCCGATTTTAAATACTCAGAACAGTGGTCGAGCTACAAGGCTCTCTCTGTTCATCATAACGATGACTCATGCTCTTTGAGCACAGATTGCATCTATTCTCTTCGCTATCCATTTTCCGTGGTCTATTACGTTTATATAAATAAACAATTCGACACTAATCAGAAGATCAAAAAATCAAAGCTATTTGAACTCCTTACAACCGACAACAATACACAACAGGTACGAAATGCTGGGTTTATTCCACTACCAAAAGCGCTTATTAAAATAAATAGGGTGAAGTTAGGGCTAGATGAGCCAGTTGTTTTAAACGGGTATAAATAAACTTCATACGCCTAACTATGTGGGCTTGAGTGAACGTACCGCTCTAGGAAGTTTGCCTTGCTGCTCATTTATCTTTGGTTAACCTTTGGTCAATTGAGTTGGTTGTAAGTGGTTTTGTTGGTAATTTTTCTATCATTGTGGCAAGTTTACTTAAAACTACTTAAGTGAATTTAAGTTATGACACAAGAAGAAAGACTCGTAGCACTCAGAGCGAAGCTGGAGCAGCAAAACAAAGTAACGTTGTCTGAAGTTTGTGAGTACTTTGGTATCTCGCGAGATTCAGCTCGCCGAGACTTAGTTAAGTTGAGTCAGCAACCTGGGTTACAAAGAATACGAGGTGGTGTCATGCTTGCGCCGATCTCTTCCCATACCGAGGCATACGCGAGTCGACCCGTGAGTGACGTTAAACATCGACTGGCTCAATCTGCCGCAGCGTTGTTGGATGAGCGCGACCATCTTGTTATTGATACCAGCACCATTTTATCTCTGCTCCCACTCTATGCAGGAAAAGCGCGTTGTGGAGAAAACAAGCTCAACGTCGTTACTAACAGCATTGATGTGCTGACCGCTGCTGAGACAAACGACACAATGGACGTTTATTTCTTAGGCGGACACTTTGACCCTTATGCCAGAGCAGTTTTAGGGGCGCAAGCAGAGCAGCAAATGCAGCATTATCACGTGAACAAAGCGTTCATTGGCGTGTGTGCGTTGTCATCCCGAGGGCTGACAACAAATAGTTTGTTAGAAGCAACAATGAAACAAGCGATGATTGCTCAAGCTCAGCAGGTCATCGTCGTTTGTGAATCCCGAAAAATTGGTAGCGACAATTTCCACCACGTATGTGATTTGTCAAAGATCGACATCATTATTACAGACCATCCCCCTCAATCAGATTTTCAACAACTCCTCGATCACAATGATATTGAATGTATTGTTGTATCACCGAAATAAGGAATCTTACAATGGCTTACGATCCCGTAAAAACCGCTGTGATTGGTTACGGATATTCAGCAAAAACGTTTCATTTACCCTTCATTAAAGCGCTACCAAATTTAACGCTGAGCGCGATAAGCTCTCGTCAACAGGAGGCGGTTCAAAATGATTGGCCAGATGCTAAGTGGTTTTCTGATGCGAATACTTTACTCGATGATAGTGATGCAGAGCTTGTAATCATTACTGCGCCAAATGACGTACATTACGAACTTGCAAAGCGTGCGTTGAACAATGGGAAACACGTCATCGTCGAGAAACCGTTTGTTACTCGTATAGAAGACGGTAATGAACTTATCGCCTTGGCGGAAGAGAAAGGTCTAGTGCTGAGCGTTTTTCACAATAGACGTTGGGATGGAGATTTTCTCACGGTTAAATCTCTTATCGAACAAGGTAAGTTAGGTGATATAAAGCTGTTTGAGTCACACTTTGACCGTTACCGCCCTGAAGTTCGTCAACGATGGCGAGAGCAGGCTCAAGATGGCGGTGGTATTCTATTCGACCTTGCTCCTCATCTTCTCGATCAAGCATTGGTGTTGTTTGGCTTGCCAGATGCGATAGACGCACAATGTCGAATGATGCGTCCGGGCGCGACGACGATTGATTATTACAACTTGATACTTCATTACCCTGAGCATATTGTGCACTTGCATTCAAACTTGTATAGCCCAGAGCCGAATCTCCGCTACAAAGTATTGGGTACGGAAGCTAAATATGAAAAGTTCGGATTAGATCCTCAAGAGGGCTACTTAAAAGAAGGCCGTTTGCCGGAAAACGATGCTTGGTCGGAAGAAGATGAGGTGTTATACGGCGTCCGTTACGACGAAGACGGTGCGCAAACTATCAAAACGGAGAGAGGCGAGTACCAAGCTTACTTTGTTGGTGTGGCAGACGCCATTCGTTTGGGCACTGATAACCCGGTTCCTGCCGCTCAAGCAGTACAGAATATCGCTCTGATTGAGATGGCATTGGAAAGCAGTAAAACGGGTAAAACGATTCAGGTGAAACCATGAGTTTGACGCTTGAACTCGTGGCCCTGCAAGAGCATGAACTTCAGTTGGCGGAATTTAATCACCATATTGCGTGGTCTATCGGCCTCGCTCTAAAAGAAGAGGCTGAAGCTCGCGGCGCGGCTGTTGCTATTGAGGTTTACGGCTTTGGACAAACGCTATTTCAATACGCGATGGCAGGAACCTGCGCTGATCATGTAGATTGGGTCCGTAGGAAGCGAAACTCAGTGTTAAGGTATGGCCACAGCTCTTACTATCTTTCTCTGTACAACAAGCAAAAGCAACGTGATTTCGAAAACCAGCCTCATCTCGATGCTCGTGAGTACTGTGCTCATGGTGGCGCGTTCCCAATTCGGCTTTCTGGGTCTGGTTTGGTTGGGGTTGTGACGGTATCGGGTTTACCGCAGTTAGATGATCATCAGCTAGTTGTGGAGATATTAAAAACGATGACAGAGACAAAACCCTCTTAAACGCCAAATATGAAAGTAGCACGGTTTCTTTATCGTGCTACTGAATTCTCTTTTTAGCTCATAAAGTGTTCTTTAATGTGAGCAAATATTAACATTGATCCCAACTTACTACCTGAAAATCAAATCAATTTCATATAACCTATACGCTCATTCATATAGAAAGCCTTCAAAGTTGGCCATTGGCAATGTCTTTTAGAAGAAAAGAAAAACTCAATCTTAGAAATCTTATTGTCACCCTATGTGTGTTCAGTGTGCTTGTCACTTTGATCAACGCATTCTACTCGATTTATCGTGTTCAAAGGGATCTCATCATCAATAACACGTTAGAATCAAACCGTGTTTACGCCCAAAAAATGTCTGAAATGACAGACTCTTTCATAGAAAGCTCAATGTCGCAGCTAAAATACAGTGCGAACGTGCTAAAAGACAAGATGCATGACGCTCAGCTTCTTGATAAAGAGGCTGAGAGATTAAGAACGCAAACCAAATCATTTAACTCCGTGGTTGTCGTTAATGCAAAAGGGGTTATTATTTCTGTATCACCTGAAACACTTCAGGTGAAAGGTGTAAGGTTAGTGGGTGAAAGAAAACGCCAGTCTTTAAACGCTCAAGCACCGGTTGTTACTGAACCATTTATATCGCCCGCTGGAAATTACTTGTTAACCATCTCATACCCTATATTTTCTCAATCTAATGAATATTTAGGTTATATCGGCGGCACTATTTATCTAGAAAAAGAAAATATTCTCGCAGAGTTACTCAGCCAGCACGCATACAAAGATGGTTCTTTCCTTTACGTTGTCGATGAGAGTAACACTCTGATTTATCACCCAGATCAATCGAGAGTTGGTGAAGTAATCGACGATAATGAGGCAATCAAAGCGGTGACGATGGGGCAGAGCGGTAACAAAGAAATTGTTAACTCTCGCGGCGTCGAAATGCTTGCTGGTTATGCACCAGTAAAGTCATCAGGGTGGGGAATTGTTGCTCAGCGCCCGAAATCGATGACGTTATCTGTGCTAGATGAACAGATGTGGAATGTTTTCCTTAAGTCGATTCCAATTGGTTTATTAACTTTGCTGCTAATTTGGTTCTTGTCCCTTCTTATTTCTAGACCACTTTGGCAGTTAGCTGGTGCTGTGCGAGGTGTCGAAGAACATTCATCATCTATCGATGATCTCAAACTGGTTAAGTCTTGGTATTTTGAGGTCTCACATTTGAAGCTTAGCTTTCTTAAAGCATTTGGTATCGTGTCAAAAACCATTGATAAGCTGCAACTGGATACATTAACAGATTCGATGACTGGATTATTGAATCGACGTGGATTAGATAAAGTTCTTGGTTTGTTTAAGCAGGAAAATACCGCGTTCTCTGTTTTGGCGCTAGATATTGACCACTTTAAGAGCGTAAACGATAACTATGGCCATGACGTGGGTGACAATTTACTTAGAGAGTTTGCGCAGTTAATGAAAGACCAAGCTCGCTCTAATGATCACCTGTGTCGTTCTGGCGGTGAAGAATTTATGATGTTTTTGGAAAAAACAGACGTAAACCACGCTATGGATGTTGCAGAGCGTATTAGACACAACGTGGAACAACATGACTTCCAGGTGGTTGGTAAAGTCACGGTTTCGTTGGGCGTTTCTCACTGGAAAGGCAATGACACACCAATTGAAGCGGTAATGAAAGACGCCGATAATGCACTTTATAAAGCGAAACATAATGGAAGAAATAGAACGGAGTTGGGTGACGACGCACAATAGATATTGCGCTTTATGCTGAACATAAAACGAGCCAGTGACTAACCTTTGCTGTTAATCGCTGGCGTAACCACTACCAATTGCGCGAAACGGCAAGCTCAGCTCTAATTCTGGAATTTGTTTACCCACCCAAGCCGGAAATGTATTGCTATTTGGCCCTGGAAACAGCGTATATTCTTCAGCCCAAGGGTATTGGTTAATAACACTTTGTATTTTAGGGATAAGCTGGCGGGCCTTTTCACCTTGTATGGAGAGGATCTTTTCTGGTTTTGCACCATACCAATATCGATCTGGCGTCCCAGTTTGGTACTGATATAGAGCGGGTTGTCCGCGATTCACTCTCCAGCCGACTACTTCATACACTGTATATTCGTTCGCATTTTCAGGCTTTATTGCAAACCATGTATGAACGGCAAACCAGCCTCGCCAACCAAACGCGTCTGCGGCGTAAAACTCAATCACAGCATGCTTGACATTGGAAGGATCGGGTGCGATACCCGCAGGTTCTCTGCTTGCGGTACGCCAATCTCCTTGAGTGCATCCACCCAGCATAACCGCGATTGACATGAGCCAAATTTTTACAAGGTGAGTAAAGTTGAGAGGGTCTTTCATTTATTGCTCCTAGACCAACCGATGCTGGTAACGCTCTATTGATTTTAGCTATAAAAACGTGGCAAGTCTGATAGTTGAAATCCTCTCCTTATTAAAAGAGAGAGGGAAGTTAGTGCCATAATTCCAGTTCATACGTAATAATAAGGTAAGCCGATTTGTAACATGTGGCATAGACGATGCCGTATTTCTCGAACGATTCGTCTAGTTGCGTATGAAAAAGTAAGAGGTTGTATGTATTCCTTACACGACCACATGAATTAAAAGCATTAAAAAACAGAGGTTTACAGTGGATTTTGACTGATTGAGTGAGTTTGGGACCCTCACATTGTCTCACATTTGCTTGTTTTGGGCGGAATTTTCATCGCTCATCTTTTTGCGCGTTTAGAGTCAGCGTTCAGCTATGGCACAATAGGCGCTCACAGAACAAGTGCTGTTTGGTCATGCAAATAGCAGAAAAATAACTAGAAATAGAATAATTAATGTTTAAATCAAAAAGTATACTCGCATTAAGCATGTTCGCATTTGGCTGTTTTGCCAATCAAGATAGCGAACCAACGTCCGTTGTGCTGAACTATGGTGATTCCTCCATCAGTACTGATATTCAAGCCAATCGAAAATTTCATGTTGTCCGAGACAATGAAAGTGAGCACGTAGAATTTTCCGGCGGAATCACAAAGGAGTATTCCGATTATATTGTGAATATTCATATCATAAGGAAAAGCAATATACGCAGATCAAGCCGTGAGCTGAATACTACCGTATTGATGAACAGTGATCAGATTGGGAAGCCTTTAGTGATTGGCATTGAAAATGATGAGTTCACTAGTATCACTTTGCGTTAATGCTTAGTATTTATTGAATAGGAATGAGGAAATTGATGCTCTCAATACGCTGTTATCGCACCGAGGATGCCCCAACACTGTGGGCACTCTTTTACCATACTGTGCGAATCATTAATCGTCGCGATTATACGGAATCACAAGTTTCCGCTTGGGCACCATCAGATTTTGACCTCGATGTGTGGCAACGAAAAATGGACGATACTCAACCATACGTCGCGGAGATAGAAGGGCAGGTCGTTGGCTATTGTGATTTGCAAGGTGACGGCTTGATTGATCATTTCTTTTGCCATCATGAATACCAAGGACAAGGTGTTGGTCGTGATTTGATGTCTTTTCTTTTTTCACAGGCGAAAGTACAGGGGATAAAACGACTGTATTCTGAAGTGAGTATTACCGCCCGACCTTTTTACGAGAAAATGGGTTTCACAGTTAAGTCTCGACAACGTGTTGAGGTTAGGGGAGAAACCTTAACTAACTTTATGATGGAAAAGTATATTTAACTTAAATAGTGAGCATTTAGTGAGCTTGAACACAGATATAAAATGTTTTCCAATGTGAAAACGAGTTCATTGATCTCGCACCAACGTTTTGTTTGAAAACAGTGTACATAATCTTCTCTGGAACGCCATTACCGCATTTCGTCTCTGAAGGCTTAAAAACAGTCTGAAAGTTTTGGTTTTGCGGCGGGTAATAGCGTTCCAAACGCCAAATGTGTCTGGCTAACCATCTCAGGAAGAGAAGTAGTACTATGCGCCCTTATCTCAAATACGTTGTTCCAACATTGATACCATTGCTTGTTTGGTTAATGCCTCTCTCTGCGTTCCCATTTGATGGCATTACTATCGTCCAGCAAAGAGTGATTGCAATCTTCTTGCTTGCCGCACTTTGCTGGGTATTCGAGCCAATTCCAATCTACGCCACTTCGGTTGTGATCATTGTCCTAGAGCTATTGCTTGTATCAAATAAAGGTATTGTGCTCTTTCGTTTGCAAGAAGGGCAGCCACATTTTGGTGAGCTATTACAATACAACGAGATAATGGCGACCTTCGCTAGTCCGATTATCATGCTCTTCCTCGGCGGTTTCTTTTTGGCTATGGCGGCGACAAAGTACAGGTTAGATGTCAACTTAGCCCGAGTGTTACTCAAACCATTTGGACAAAAACCAAAGTTCGTTATGCTGGGGTTGATGCTGATCACCGCTGTTTTTTCCATGTTTATGTCAAACACCGCAACAACAGCGATGATGTTGTCCATTTTAACCCCTGTGATAGCGGTTTTCGGGCCTAAAGACCCAGGTCGAATTGCATTCGCCTTGTGTATTCCTGTTGCAGCCAACATTGGTGGCATTGGTACTCCAATCGGCACGCCACCGAATGCCATCGCCCTAAAATATTTGGTTGGTGACAACTTAATTACGTTTGGTGAATGGATGGTATTTGGTGTGCCATTCGTTATTGTGATGATGGCGTTAGCCTGGTTTCTGATTGGCTTTTTGTATAAAGCCGAACAAACCACCATCGATCTGAACATTAAAAGCAAGTTTTTGAAAACACCCAAAGCAATAATGGTTTACGTCACCTTTGCCGGCACGATTATTCTTTGGTTGATGGGTTCTGCACATGGAATGAATTCTTACACAGTAGCATTAATTCCGGTCGCAGTGTTCTCATTGACGGGCATCATCAACAAAGAAGACTTGAAGAAAATCTCTTGGGATGTGCTTTGGTTGGTGTCAGGCGGTATTGCTCTGGGTCTTGCTCTAGATAAAACCGGGCTTGCGAAGCTGGTGGTACACAGCATTCCGTTTGATCAGTTCTCGCCATATGTTGTCTTGTTTGGTGCGGCTTTCTTGTGCTTGTTAATGGCAAACTTTATGTCGCATACAGCCACAGCAAACTTGCTGATGCCGATTATGGCTGCGTTAGGTACCTCTATGGCTTCGTTAACGCCTCTCGGCGGTGAAGTTACTCTGATCTTGGTCGTGACATTTGCCGCTTCACTCGGTATGTCGTTACCAATCAGTACGCCACCAAACGCGTTAGCTCATGCAACAGGGCATGTCGAGAGCGGCCAAATGGCTCGTATCGGTGCCGTGCTAGGCGTGATTGGCGTATTACTCAGCTTTGTGATGGTGTGGATTTTACATACTGTTGGGCATATTGGATAACAGTATGTACGAAACGAAGTTAGACGCGTTAGTACAACGCTACTTTAATCACCTTGAACGCCGATTAACGGTTCTATCCGGGTCGGTGCTTATTGAGAAAGCTGGCTACAACGATCGCTTGTACTATGTGCTGTCGGGAGAACTGGCGGGCTATTACGCGGAAGATGACAAGAAACCGATTCAGGTATTTTCTGCGTCTCAAGGTGCGTTTATTGGCGTACATAGTTTCTTTTCTGGTACGTGGACTGCCTCTTCGACAGTGATTGCTCAAACCGATGTTGAATTGGCTTGGATACAGCGCGATACGCCCGCCGTGGAAGAGGCGACATACGGACCATTGACGACACAATTTATGCCTGTGATGGTTAACGAATTATCTCGTCGTCAACGGCGCGCAATGCAAGAGGCATTGGCTAAAGAAAAAGCACTACAAAAGCTTCATACCGCAGAGCAAATGACAACGTTGGGGCAGCTTGCAGCGGGTATTGCTCATGAGTTGAACAATGCGATAGGCGTTGTAAGCAGTAAATCAGAACGGCTAGAGACAGTTATCATGGAACTGCTTGAAGAAGTTCATCCGGAAGCGAGTCAATTTTTTGATTTTGGTTTAATGCAAGGGCAGAAAGTCTCTTCTAGCGAAGCGAGAAAGCGGGGGCGCCACTTCGAAAAATACTACGGTTTAACCAAGGAGGTTGCTCGTGATCTTGCACGTGCCGTTCCAAATAACTTCCTTTCAGAACATTGGCTAAAAAGACCAGAAGAAGCGATACGTTTCTGGCAAATGGGGCGAGATCTGCATGACTTACGCATCGCTTCTAAACATACCGTTGGCATTGTGCGATCCGTAAAACAATTGGGGCGCACAGATATCGACTTGGATGAAGCGATTAACATCAATGATTCAATCAATCGCGCCTTGGCTCTATTGCAAAGTGACTTAAGACGAGTGAGTGTTCGTTTTAGCCCTGCGGATTTACCTGCTTTTATTGGTTCTCAAACCGAACTCGTCCAAGTTTGGGTAAATATCTTAAAGAATGCGTGCGATGCGCTTGGTGAAACGGAGAAACCCGGTATCGAAATACATACTCGGGAGAGTAAGGGTAAAATTTTGGTCACGATTGCTAACAATGGACCAGAAATTGATGAAGCGACACGTAGAAAAATTTTCCGGCCAAACTTCACCACTAAAAAGGGAGGATTGTCGTTTGGTTTAGGGTTAGGTCTGTCGATTGTGAAGCGCATTATCGCCGGATATAACGGCTCTATTGTGGTAAAGAGCGACAGTGAAAAAACGATTTTTAGAATCAAGTTACCAGTAGAGGGTGAACATGGAGAAGCTTAATGTAATTTGCGTTGATGACCAACGAGAGGTACTAAGCGCGGTTCTACAAGATTTAGAGCCGTTAAATCAATGGTTGAATATCGAAGACTGCGAATCAGCAGGTGAGGCTCTAGAACTGATGGATGAATTTGATGCAGAAGGCGAGATGATCGCATTGATTATTTCCGATCATGTGATGCCAGGTAAAACGGGAGTAGAGCTGCTGACCGATGTATCAAAAGACGGTCGTTTTGGCTTTACGAGAAAAGTGCTTCTTACCGGGCAAGCGACGCACACCGATACGATTAATGCGATCAACTCCGCAGGCATTGACCGCTACTTTGAAAAACCATGGCAAGCAAGCCAATTAATAGAGTGCGTTAGAAACCTGGTGACCCAATATATCTTTGATGTGGGCTTAGATTACACTCAGTATCACGAACATTTAGATCAGAGTGTGGTGTTTGAACGCCTACGTTAATAGGGGGCATTAAGCTTTGTTTTCGTCACGGCCAGTTAGTGTCTGAAATCTATAGTGAATAGTTCAGCATGTTTAACGTGGCCGTGCGGAATATTGCTCTAGTATGCTTAACTCAACGAATAGCGGCTTGCACTGGCAACAGAAAGTGGCTTAGAGAACCAATAACCTTGCAGATAATCGACGCCCATTTCGGTAAAAAATTCACACATTTTGGCGTCTTCAATTCCCTCAATCACTACTTCAATATTATTTTCCTGGCACATAGTGATAAGAAACTTCAGATATTCTTGTGAAGAGCGGTTGGTTAGTGTTTTCCACGCCATCGACCTATCAATTTTGATTTGTGTCATCGGGAGGTCGAAGAAGCTATTTAATGAACTGTAACCAGATCCAAAGTCATCCAGAGAGAGTGCAAATCCTAGTTCCCTGAGGGTATTCAGAGGGGCAATGGCTGTCTGATTATTATCCAAAATAAACGTTTCTGTTAGTTCCAACACAATAGACTCAGGATCGACACCAACCTCATCCGCCATGGCTTTAATTCGCGCAGGGAATTCACTATTCATTAACTGAAGTACAGAAACATTCACGTTTACACGAACTTGGTTTTGGTAACGCTCACGGTAGTTTTTGATAAATTCACACGCTTTGGCAAAGACTTGATATCCGAGTTCGACAATCAAACCTTTGTTCTCTGCGACGGGGATGAATTCGTCTGGATAAATTTCGCCAAACTCTTTGCTACGCCAGCGAACCAGAGATTCGAAGCTCACTACTTTTGAGCTTTTGGCGTCAATAATTGGCTGAAACTTAACGCTTAATGTCTGTTTTTCAAGTGCACTTTTTAGACCTTGCTCAATAAAGAAATAACGGTCTACGGCATGCTGAGTTTTCTCACTGTAAACCGCAACACGGTCTTTATTCTGCTCGCTTGCGTACTGACAAGTTCGTGCTGCTTTACGTAATATTTCCTCTGCTGAGTGACTTGGATCTATGCAAGGATACAAACCAATACTAATGTTACTTCCTAAGTATTGGCCCTCTTCAATCACTGCCTCGTGGTAGGTTTCCTTTAAACTTTCGGCATAACTTTGCAGCGTTTCTACCGAGCATTCATCGTGAATCAAAATCGCAAAGTCATCATCATGTACGCGATATACAGAACTATTTGGAGAAGGTAGGTGACTGAGAGTTTGTAGCAATTTTTCCACTAACCCATCGACCAACTCGCTGCCATATTGATTTAAGTAAGATTTAATCTCTTCTATCTGAATGTAACAGATAGATGCACAAGAATCAGTGGCTCGCACACTATCTTCAATATCCAGCAAGAGATGGGCGCGATTAGCCATACCTGACGCATTGTCATGAAATGCGACTTGATGAATGTAGCTTTCCATCAGCTTGCGTTCAGAAATATCACGGTGGCTACCAACCATATAATGACCATGTTCTGTTTCTTTGGTCATGGCTACACCTTCAATCCAGACGTACTGTCCATTGGGTTTACGCACGCGGTAGGTCGTTGTGACCCTCGTGTTGTTGGTAATGATGTGAGCATCGACCCGAGTGGAGAGTCTTTCTCGATCGAGAGGGTGAACAAGGTCTAACCATTGCTCTAAGCTGATTCGACCAGCGTTGATACCAAGCTGCTCATAAAAGCCCTTGTTATAAAATACCATGGTGCCAAACTCATCCATGTAAAAGAGGCCTTCGTTAAATACATCGAAGATATGAATGAATCGTTCTTCGACGATTTTTAGGAACTCTCGGTCACTATCTGAGACTTGTTGGTCAAATATGGTGGTCAAGATATTTCCTCCTCGAGCCTTTTAGCATCAGAGATGAGTGTTGGGGTTGATAACATAGAGTTGATCTGCTGGCGTACATTACAATCACAAAAGTGTCAGTTCAAATTGTTTGGCTATCATTTTATGCGCTACTAGGTTAATAACATACTAAGATTAGGCGGCTAATCATCGACATTTATAAAAAATAGTCAACAGTAAAAATCATTTATAAAATACAGTTATTGATGCCGTCCGCAATCTATAAATATTTATGAATAATTATCCTAAAGTTATTTTCAGTTGTGTCGGTATCAATGTGCTGTTTTCTAACGTCATTTGTATATATGTTATCTTGGATAAAACCATAATAACAAAAAGGACTTAATGAGCGCGACCGATTATTAATTGACAGGATGCTCATTAATTGTAATCAATTCAAATTTATTATCACGCCAAGTAATCAAATCTCTTATAATGCGGACGTTAATATCGAGTAAGCCTTCTTTATATGCAGTACGATCCGAAAAATTCAATCAAAATTGCGCTCGCTGATATCGGCGTTGGTATGTTTGTTACCGCGATAGAGCACAACAAGCGCGTCAATTTAGCCAATGCAGGGCGGATATCTAGCCCTGAAGGCATTAAGAAGCTTGCTACAAGTGGCGTAAAGTATGTTTGGGTAGATCAAACATTATCTTCGCAGCAGTGTGTCTTCAAGCCTGTAGATGAATCAACTGATGCCACTAAAGAGACGAGAGAGCAGAAACACTCAGATTTTAAGAGGGGTCAACGAACTTATCGTTCGAGAGACATCCAACACAAGCGAGCCAAAAAGCTGATCGCCGAAGCAAAAGATTTGGCGCAGAAACTATTGAATCAAACTTTTGAAGGAAAAATCATTGAAGTTGATGAAGTAGAAGCTTGGGCTGACGATGTCATTGAAAGTGTTTTGATTGACTCAGATGCGTTGCAGTGTGTCTCTGCACTCCGAAAAAAAGACTCTTACTTATTGGAACACTCCGTCAATGTCGCTTGTCTTTTAGTGTCATTCGGTAAGTACTTGGGCTTGGATAAGCCAACGCTAAAACAGCTTGCTGTAGGTGGCATTATTCATGATGTAGGTAAAATTAAAGTCGATGATAAGATCTTGCACAAGCCAGCGAAGCTAACGCCTGAAGAATTTGAACATATGAAGCTACATCAAGTGTTCGCAGGTGAGATTATCCTTCACGTAAAAGGACTTAGTGACGTAAGCCGTGATGTTTGTTTGATGCACCACGAGAAGTTAGATGGCAATGGTTATCCTAGAGGCTTGAAGGGGGAGGAGATTCCAATTCACGGCCGTATGAGCTGTATTGTAGATATCTACGATGCGCTAACGGCTGATCGCTGTTACAAAAAAGGCATGAGTTCTGCCGAAGCGTTTAAAATCTTGTTGAGTCTAACGCCATTTCATTTAGACGCCGACTTAGTTTACAAATTCATTAATTGCATTGGGATGTACCCCGTAGGCTCTATTGTCGAGTTGAACGATGGGCGTGTTGGTATTGTTTGGTCTTCAAATGAATCTCAAGCATTAAAGCCAGAAGTGAAATGTTTCTACTCCCGCAAGTATAAACGATACATTGATGTCACGATGGTGGATTTAAAAACGAGTGCGTACAAAATTGAAAGAGCGATAGCGCCTTCATCGTTAGAGATCGATCCTAAGCCTTTTTATGATTAAGAGAAATAGATAAGCTTATACAACAGGCTTTACATCCTTGCATGTAGATCGTATTTTATTTGCATAACTATCTATTAATTTTTTCTAAGTTGTTTAGATGCAAGATGGTTATTAAGACCTCGGCTTCATGGATAGAAACCGGGCGATAAAATAGTTCTATACACAATGGGCTATAAACCTCATTTTGCTGGAAGGGATGCCAATGCAAATAGATACATGGATTTTTTACACTCTTGCTATTCTCGTGCTCACAGCTTCACCAGGACCAAGCTCACTGTTGTGTTTAAGTAAAGGAGTGAGTAGTGGGTTTCGTATTGCTTTCATGACTGCGCTTGGCAGTTTGTCTGCGATTACGATCATCCTTACGCTCTCATTTACCGGGCTGGGAGTTGTCATTGCTTCATCTGAGTTAGTTTTTAATATTATCAAATGGTGTGGCGCCGCTTATTTAATCTGGTTAGGTATTCAAGCGTTGCGCTCATCTCAGACAGATTTTAATAAAACGGCAACGACTCAAAGTTCCGCGACAGCGTTTAGCGCGTTCACTAGTGGTTTCATTGTTGGCGCTAGTAATCCCAAAGCGATAGTCTTTTTCACCGCTTTGTTTCCTCAATTCATAGAACCTTCCGCACCGCTACTGGCTCAATACGCGATTTTCGCGTCTACATTTGTGGTTTTTGAGCTTAGCTGGCTAACATTTTATGCATTGTTAGGGGTAAAAGCCTCCGATTGGTTGTTTGTCGCTGGAAGAGCGAAGTTGTTTAATCGTTTGACTGGGGGAGTATTTATTGGTGCAGGCGTGATGTTGTCGACGGCAAACCGATAAATAAGACAGACTTCGGTACGCAGTTAGGTTTTCCCATATAGTAAGTTGGAATGCGCTAATTTAGCTTTGTCTTATTTCCAGAATGGAAATAGACGTTTTGTTTATTTTCATTAGTGGCAACAGCCAAGCAGGAGTAAAATCACGTTACTCTTTAGGGGTAGAGCTCGTATTTTGTCTTGTGGGCTTGTGGTTACTTTGTAGGAATATCTTAGATGACAAGCCTTTCTAAACTACAACAACGTTTTCTAGATATCGCGACCGACGTCCGTCTTTCTCCAAAACAGAAGTCGAGTTTTTTAGCTTTAGAGGCTGAAGCGTGCATTCCTTACATGACCGTATCTCCATCACTGAGACAAGCAATGGATGAAGGCATCATCTGCGATATGTTTGAAGGTCATGCACCGTTTAAACCTCGCTATGTGTTGCCTGATTACGCTAAATTTCTATCGCAAGGCTCAGACTATTTAGAGTTGTCTCCGGCTGATGATTTCGATGATGCGTTGAACATGCTGACCATCATTTACCATCATGTTCCTTCGGTAACGAACATTCCGGTTTACTTAGGCCAGTTAGATGATGTCTTGTTGCCTTACATAGGCGACCTAACAGAGAGCCAGATTTACAAAAAGTTAAAACATTTTTGGATCATGCTGGATCGCACATTGCCAGATGCGTTTATGCATGTGAATGTCGGACCGACAGACAACATTATTTGTCGCACTGTTTTAAAAGTAGATGCGGAGCTCAAGCAGATCGCACCGAATCTCACCTTTATGTACGACGAGACAGTTACACCTGATGATTTACTTCGTCAAGCGACACAGAACATTTGTGAATGCAGTAAACCGCATATCGCCAATTACCCAATGCACACGAAAGCCTACAACGGCTCACGCTTTGGTATTGTAAGTTGCTACAACTCGCTTCCATTAGCAGGTGGCTCGAACACATTGGTGCGAATGAATTTAAAAGAAGTTGCAAAACGAGCATCAGACTGTAACGACTTCTTAAACAGTGCGTTGCCTTCTTACCATCGATTAATGGTCGAGCTCATAAACGCAAGAAGCACGCACTTGCATGAAAAATCGAACTTCTTTCAAGGCTTTTTGACGCAAGAAGGGTTGATAAAAGAGTCCTATTTCGCGCCAATGTATGGCGTTTACGGCATGGCCGAAGCGGTAAACCTTCTATTTGAAAAAGAAGGGCAAATAGGGCGATACGGAAAAAATGATCGAGCAAATACTTTTGCTCATGATGTTTCAGCAACACTGGCTAAACTGGTGGACTCAACCCCGGTGAAATATGGTTTAGATGGCAAAGCGCTCTTACATGCACAAGGCGGCATTAGCTTAGATCATGATGTTACGCCAGGTGTACGTCTGCCTTATGGTGCAGAGCCAGACCCTGTCACTTATGTACAAGCAACGGCGAAGCATCATCAGTATTATCGTGCGGGTATCAGCGATATTTTGACGATTGATGAAACGGTGAAATCTAACCCAGAAGCGATGTTCAATTTATGTAAAGGGGCACTAAATGCTGGTTATCGTGAGTTTACCGCGAATGTCACTTCAAATGACTTAATTCGCGTGACAGGCTACATGATCAAACTTTCAGATGTCGCGAAATATGATAAAGAAGGTTCGAGAACCAACACGACGTTTCTAGGTGCAGAAGCAGCAAAAAATACCAAAATTTTAGAACGCTCGCCACGTGTGGTGAGTCATGAAGTAACACCGACTTACACGCAGGCATAAGTTCGGTTTAGGAAAGAACAAGATGTCTAGACGAAGTGGAAGCCTTTTGGCAAAAGTCACTCGTATCCTTCCTTTCTCTTGTGTTGATGGGCCAGGAAATCGTCTAGTCATCTTTCTACAGGGTTGTAACTATCAGTGTTTGAACTGCCACAATCCTCACACGATAAACCATTGTAATCATTGTGGTGAGTGTGTGAGTGAATGTTCAGCAGGCGCATTGAAGTTCGACGAAAACAACAACGTTGTTTGGCTTAAAGAGGAGTGCACCCACTGCGATCATTGTATAGAGATATGTCAGAACCAATCTAATCCAAAAATTACTGACTACTCTGTAGTAACAATGCTCGATTTGATACGCAAACATCGCTTTTTCATCAGTGGTGTTACTGTATCCGGTGGGGAATCTACCTTACAACTTCCTTTCATTATTGAGCTGTTTAAAGGGATAAAACAAGATCCTGAATTACGGCACCTCTCTTGTTTCATCGACAGTAACGGTTCTTTAGCGGTTGCTGGCTGGCAGCGTATTCTACCTTTTCTGGATGGCGCAATGATCGATTTGAAAGCGTGGCAGACGGAGACGCATCAGTGGCTAACTGGGCGTGATAATCATCGTGTATTTAAAACCCTTCAGTACCTTGTTGAGCACGAAAAATTGTACGAGGTCCGCTTACTGCATATTCCCCAAAAAAGTGATTTAGATATAGAAATCGTAGCAATTGGACGTTACTTGAGTACTCTTCCTGAATCGGTGATTATACGTTTAAATGCCTTTCAGCATCACGGAGTAGTGGGGGAGGCGTTAACTTGGGATATGTGCTCTCATCATGATATCGAACGCTTAAAATCAGAGCTTCGATGCTACGTGAGTAACCCTATCACAGTGCCGACAGTACTCACGTAGTACCGTTGTTTATCTATGCTTACGCATCACAGGCATCTAACATGGCGCAGGCGTCGAGTAATTGTTGCTGCAACCATTTTAAAGCGGGATCGTTTAAGCTCGCTTTGTTCCAAACGAGGCTGTAGGCTACCTGTCCGTAATCGAATGGAAGAGCTTGTTCAACCAAACCTTTTGCTTGCATTGCCGCTCTTGCCCAAAGCTTGGAGCATGTGAACAAGTAATCCGAGTGCTGACACATCACCGCAGCTGAACCAAAGTCGGCTACACGCATGGCCAAGTTTCGCTTTGAATGCCTTTGGGTGAGATTTTGCTCAAAATAAGGTTGTGACAGATCTTTATCATGAATACCGATGTGTCTTGCACAAAGGTAACTTTCAACAGATAAGGGTTGCTCAGCGAGTGGGTTCGATGCTCTCATTAAGCAAACCATTTCGTCTTTCAAAATGGTTTTCCAGACCAAGTCTTTATTTTGTGTGGGTGGTTGGCTGAGATCGTGAGGAAGCAACAAAAAATCCACTTGACCTCTTGCTAATGCATCGAAGCTCATTTCCTCTTTCGCATGGACATTCAAGTGCGCGTGGTTGCTCAGTTGTTGGGACAAGTGCTGTAGAACTGGCGCAAAGAGCTCAAATGAACTTTCACGCATTGCTAATGAAAAACTACCTTGATAGTAAGCCGGATTGAAAGAGCCTTGATGTAATAATCCATTCATACTGGAGAGTATGCCATGGATTGATGGGCCTATATGCAGCGCAAATGCTGTCGGCACTAAGCGAGTGCCATCACGGTAAAAAAGGTCATCCTTTAGCGTTTCGCGCAACTGTCCGAGCGTTTTACTGACGCTCGATGGTGTTACACACAAGCGTTCTGCCGCAAGTGTGACGCTGTGAGTGGTTAACAACATATGTAAAACAGTTAGATGTTTAAGGCTTATACGCGAAAGAGCAATGTAGTCCATAAATAGCATGGTTTCTTATGATTTTTGGCAGTATATCAGCATGAAACAAATTTTTACTATTGTTTATCTCGGAAACACGCCTGTTTCTCTTTGAGCTCAATGCATTTAATGGGTTGCATAAGGGTTGATGGTGCTTATAAGTCTAGAAATTTATCTTAGTTTTGTTGGACTTTAATGCTTTCATTTATTCAATTCTAAAGCTTCTATGTAATTTTAATCAATTTGGAGGAGTTGATTGATTTGTACACGAATTAAACTTGTTCCTTGTTAATTAAAATAGATATTGTTTTGTTGATTGTTTGGTGATTTACTCATGATCCCTCAGTAACAAAGGTATAAATAATTAATGGACGACCCCTTTAGTCGGCAAAACCCTTCACCATATGTCTTCTTATTATTGGAGACATGCTCATGCTAGAACTTTTTATGCAACCAGAAGCTTGGGCTATTTTCGCCACTTTGTTTGCGCTTGAAGTTGTCTTAGGCGTTGATAACGTCGTTTTTATCTCTGTCTTATGTGAAAGACTGCCGCTGCACCAACGTAAGCTGGCAAGAAACCTTGGTATTGGTCTTGCTGTTATTGCTCGTATTGGTTTAGTGTTTTCAATCTCTTGGATCATGCAACTGACTCAACCGCTATTTTCTTTGGCGAACCAAGCGTTTACCGGAAGAGACGTCATCATGATTGCGGGTGGTGCATTCCTCTTGGCTAAAAGCCTGAAAGAGTTGTGGAGTTGGTTAAATCACAACGAGTCTGCTCACTCAACTCACGCCCGTACTGGTTTAGCGGTAGTTCTGTTGCAGATTGTTGCCGTGGATGCTGTATTCTCGATGGACTCGGTGATAACCGCCGTTGGTTTAACAAGTGATGTCCCACTTATGGTCGCAGCGATTGTTTCTTCTGCTATCGTGATGGTCATGACAGCAGAAAAAATCAATAACCTGGTGTCGTGTTACCCTGGTTTTAAGACACTTGCTTTGTTATTCCTCGTTTTGTTAGGTGGTTTATTGATGGCAGAAGGCTTCGAAATTCATATCAACAAAGGTTATGTGTACTTTGCGATGGCATTCGGCTTAATTCTGGAACTTTGCCATATCCAGTTAAAAAACAAACAACGCCCGACTATTAAACGTCTTAGTCCGTTGCGAGTTCATCCAACCAGATTAGAAGCTCGTCAATAATAAAAGATATTGCCGCTCATATGAGCGGCATTTTTATATTCGTCATCACCTATTTTTACTCTCTTTTATTTTGTTGTCGTTTCGACAAAAAATCGCATTTGTTGTGGGGTTGAAGATTTTTTATATAGACCGCCCAACTAATATGAGTGAACGACAATAATGGATAAAATGATCGATGCGTTAGCAACCCATGGCTACTACATCTGGGATGATTTTCTTTCTGAACAAGAAGTGGCTCAATTACGAGACTGCATTCCAAGTAACTGGAAAAAAGCGCGTATTGGTCGTAATGACGATGTGACACGTATTGAGTCAATTCGAAGTGACAAAATTCAATGGTTATCGCCCAATATGGGGCACGCGGTTACTTCTTACTTAGATAAGATGGAAGAAATACGCCAAGAAGTGAACCGTCACTTGTTTCTGGGGCTTTTTGAGTATGAAGCTCACTTTGCCAAGTACGAGGAAGGGGATTTCTACCAAAAGCATCTAGATTGTTTTAAGGGCAATGAAAACCGTCGATTGACAACCGTTTTTTACATGAACGAATCTTGGACGGAAAAGGATGCAGGTGAATTGGTGGTTTACGATCTAAATGATAATAAGATAGCAACCATCCCTCCTCAATCAGGACGCTTACTTTTATTCTTATCTGAGCAATTCCCGCATGAGGTTTTACCGACCAACGCAGAGCGGTTCAGCATTACAGGTTGGTTCAGAATCAATGGTGTGCGAGACAATGTACTTGATATTGCAAAATGATTGGTTTGCAACCTGTACAAAATCAGCAAAGGGCGTAGATACGCCCTTTATCGATTAAACATTAGTTGATAGCTCGTAACACTCGGTCATGTTTCGCTCTAGCACTGCATAGACGTCAGAACAAAGTTCTTGATTAGCGACTTGCTCGCCCATAATCGCGGCGATTTGCGCTTGAGCCATTCGTCCTCGGTAGGGACGGTCCTGAGACAGAGCTTGGAAGACATCCGCGACAGCAATGATACGCGATGGAACATCGAGCTCGGCGCCTGTTTTGTGATAGGGATAGCCCGACCCGTCTAAACGTTCATGATGATTGGAAGCCCACTCCGCTATTTTCGCGTTAGGGAAGACCTTATGCAATGCGAGCTGAGTATCAATTGTATGGCGTTTGATACGCGTATACTCTTGTTTATTAAGAGATCCTTCTTTATGAAGAATCTCATCTGGTGTTTTTAACTTTCCGATATCATGCACCAACCCAGCAATAAATAACATCTCTTGGTCGTTCTCACAGAACCCAAGCTTGATGGCTAGATACCGAGATAACTCCGCCACTTTTTGCGAATGTTGATAAGTAAATGGGCTTTTTGCGTCAACAATTCGAGCGATAAACATGCCCAAACTATTCATATCTTGGATGGTGAGCTGTTTTTGAAGCCAATCAATGCTTTTAAAGTTTAATCCGATGGTTTCTATATTTTCAGACTCCATCGCGAACCAAAATGCGTCGGTCATAACGAGCTTAACCATTGCCTTAGCCATGTCTGGATTAAACAAAGTTCCAGCGTTTGCCATGATGCATTCTGCAATTAGTTCTTCATGAAGTGTGACAATGTCACAGTGGCAGTTCATGACGTATTTGGAACGCATAAAATCGAGACGGTCGGCTAAATAAAGTAGGGCAGCGACCTCTTTTTCAAAAGGCGGTAAATCAAGATATTTTAGTTCACTCCAATGTGTATGGTGGTAAAGAACAGGTGTAGCAAACTGACGCAACAAACGACACTGCTTGAGGCTTCGGTATCCTCTTAAGCAATGTGTTTTTACATCTTGTGGCACCAACTCCTCAAGTAACATTTTATGTTCTTGTGTTTCGGAGACTCCACAATCGTGGATCATCCCTGCGAAGTAGCAAAACTCCGCTTTTTCTGGTTCCCAGTTCATGACCCGAGCACATTGGTAAGCGATGTAAGCGACACGATGGCTATGGTGCGTATCATCAACACCTACATAGTCGAGTGCTCGAGCAACCCAGATAAGTGCTTGTTTCAGATCGACTTCAAAGCCCATGTCCGTATGGGAATGGCAAGAATGATTCATGGTTTATACCGACATTGCTAATTAGCCCACGCTAAACCCAAATCAGAAGGTGATAGGAAAAATTGGGTACGACAGCGAATAGACCCCAAAAAGGTGGGCGTTTAGACATAGTTTTGATTATGGGCGGGATAATAATCCTAGTTGCATAATAATATCACCTGAAGCTCATGGTTAAGAGTCAGATATTTGAACTAAGTATAAGTTTTGAAAGATTATTGTTGCTCTTGTTGACTTATTTGAAAACGACAATAAATCATGATGTAACGCATTCTTATTTTTATTTTTGTAAATCGTGCTCGGGCTCAACCAGAGACACACGGTATTGATGTGTGATTAACAGAATTCATATTGTTGCTTTTGGCAAAAAATAAGAAGACTTCTTCGAGGCTCGCTCTGTAACTAACAGAGTAATAGGGAAAGAAGCTTGTTAACTACATGACAATAGAGCGTCGTTGAAAACATTTTCTCTGTAGCTCATGTCGTTGAGGAAAGATAATGAAATGGTACGGTTTCCCAGCGATGCTAGCCCTTTTAGTGAGATAAGTTTATTGAAAATGTGTGATTGCAAAGTAAGCATAGGTAGTAAAAGTAGCTAGAATGATAGCTCTAAATGAAAAGGATTTCGTATGTTGAAGCATCGTTTATACCGGAGTTACACCGCTGGGTTAAAAATTGCAGCCCATATCCTTCCTATGCCGAGACCAACCTTGTTTTCCGGCCCTGGTTCGATGAATGAGCTATTAGAATCGATAACCGAGCTGGGATTTAAACGCGTTTTGTTAGTTACCGACGAAGGGTTAGTCCAAGTCGGTATTGTAGATAAGGTGCTTGAGGCTGCAGCAAAACTCGATTTACAGTTAGATGTTTTCTCGCAAGTTAAGCCCGATCCTACCTATGATCAGGTAGAGAGCGGTCTAGAGGCTTATCATCGTTTTCATTGTGAGGGCATATTAGCTTTGGGTGGCGGCTCTGCAATGGATTGTGCAAAAGTCATCGCTGCGAAAGTTACCAATAAACGGCCAATCAAAAAATTAGCTGGACTATTGAAGGTATGGCGAATGCCAGCGCCGCTTTTTGCTATTCCAACAACGGCTGGAACCGGAAGTGAAGTTACTATAGCTGCGGTCGTGTCAGATCCCTCCTCACACATTAAAACCCCTTTAATGGATCCAAAGTTGGTGCCACTAATGGCAGCTTTAGATGCGAATTTAATGATTGGTTTACCTCCTAAGATCACGGCTGATACTGGCGTTGATGCATTAACCCACGCTATTGAGGCCTATGTATCGAAAAACGCTACTCAAGAAACGATGGCTTATTCGGTTGCCGCTATTAAACTCATTTTTAAATATCTTCCTAGGGCTGTGATGCAAGGGGATGATGTCGAAGCTCGTCATAAAATGGCTATGGCATCCTATTACGCGGGTTTAGCATTTACCAAAGCGAGTTTGGGTTATGTTCATGCCTTTGCTCACACATTCGGTGCGAGATATGGAATACCTCATGGTATGGCAAACGGATTAGCCTTGTTGCCTGTGCTGCGCTTTTCATTATCAGAGATTGAGCCTCAACTAAGAAAGCTCGATGAGTTGACGGCCGAGGGGCAGTTAGGTAACGCAAGTGCTCAGCATTTTTTGGCGAATCTGGAGTCCTTGTTTTCAACTATTGATATTGAGCAAACCAGTGCGCTCATTCAACGTGAAGATGCTGATGCGCTTGTTGATTTAATTCTGAAAGAGGCGCACTGGAATTACCCTGTTCCCAAGTTCATGAACAGGGAAGAGTGCACACAGTTATTGTTAAATATCAGTAAGGTGTAAATTATAGTTTACATGTGTGGTTTTTTATCCTTACACTTTGCTTGATCTTCTGCTAAAGATCCTACAATATCGACGGCAATACAAATATGGTGTTGGTTTCGGTCCGCCGTTGCCCGATCTAATACTGATAATTTCTAATAAAGTGTAAAGATTAATATACAATGAGTCGTTCTAAAGTATTCGGTAGTACGCTAATTATTGCGGGCACTACAATAGGCGCTGGTATGCTAGCGCTTCCACTTGCCTCTGCCGGCATTGGTTTTTCAACTTCTATTATCATCATGCTAGGCTTATGGGCTCTGATGGCTTTCACTGCCTTGCTTATGCTTGAGCTTCATCAACATGCGGAGAGTAGTGCTACACTTCATACTTTGGCGAAACAGATCCTAGGTCAAAAAGGCAAGTGGGTGGCAAGTTTTGCGATGTTGTTTCTTTTCTACTCATTATGTGCAGCGTATATCGCTGGCGGTGGTGCTCAGTTCGGAGACCGCCTTGCACAATGGTTTGACCTCGATATTTCAGGGCCTACATCAACGATAATCTTTACCTTGATTGTGACTTTAGTTGTGACAGTGGGTACCGGTACGGTCGATAAAGTAAACCGAGTCCTGTTCGCGATGAAGCTCATTGCGATGGTTGCGGTGCTTTCTTTTCTTGCTCCAAACGTTACGGAATCTTACTTGTTAAGTATGCCAATCGAACAAGGCCTTGTTGTAGCGGCGATTCCGGTGATCTTTACTTCGTTTGGTTTCCACGGAAGTATACCTGCAATTGTGAATTACTTAGACGGTGACACTTCTTCTTTACGCAAAGCCGTTATTATTGGTTCGACGATTCCACTCGTTATTTATATCTTTTGGCAAATCGTGACGTTGGGTGTGGTTAGCCAAAGTACGCTTGTTGAGAACGGAGGGTTGAGCGCACTGATTGGTCAACTATCTCAGACAGTACACCAATCAAATTTGGGTAGCATTGTTGGTGTGTTTGCTGACTTGGCATTGTTGACATCGTTCCTTGGCGTGAGTTTGGGTCTATTCGAATTTTTGGGTGATACCATCAAAGGAAGTAACGATAAGCCTAATCGTTTGATTGCGGCACTAGTGACGTTTACTCCACCGCTAGGCTTCGCACTTTTCTATCCTCAAGGCTTTATTATGGCTTTGGGCTATGCAGCGATTGCCTTAGCGATTTTAGCCATCTTTTTGCCTTTGGTTATGGTGATCAAGGTTCGTAAATCGGATGATTTTACTGGGGAGTACCGCGTCGCAGGTGGTCATGGTGCGCTAGTGATAACGGGCATCGCTGGCACTGGCATCGTATTCGCTCAGGTGTTAATTACGCTGGGTGTGCTTCCTGCTCTAGGCTAGTTGTTCAGAACGTTCTTTGAATAACCTCTAGTTACTGAATCCATCGTAATCAATCAGTATTGTTAAGCCAACGAGTTTTGCTCGTTGGCTTTTTTAATCTGGATCAAATTACCGTAAGATATCCGGTGAAAAAATTGGTAGAAATGTGCTTTTATTTCGTACACTTAAGTTGTGGTATATCGATAGTTTAAGTGGAGAAAACCGCTCAAAATACCATTGAATTTGCAACACAATGAGCTTTTCTTGTTTCTCTGCTTTGGTGTGGAGGTGAAGCATGGCGCACCGGAGTTTTTACCCGTTTGCAAAACCGCTTAACGAGCAACTGCAAACGCTAAAAGGCAGGATGCAGGCGCACTTGCCATGTATTGATAGGGTGTCATTTGCAAAATATCACCCAGACCAAGATGTGCTCAAATCATTTGCAGAAAGTGAGTTCGACACTTGGTGTCTAGCCCATCACGAATCAGCATTCCGTAAACTCCACCACCTCAATATTGCCTCTAAAAACGCGGTTCCTCGTATCGTCGAAGACCTTCATGATATTAAGCACTGTCCTCGGGTTCAAATTTTACTCAAACACGGATATCAGTCGTCGGCTGCTATTCCTTGTTATGACAATAAAGCTTTTACTGGTTTTGTATTTTTGAACTCCACTCAACGTGATGCGTTTAGTTTAGAAGCGCTGAATGGTCTTAAACCTTATTTCGAAATGATTCGATTTGCGGTTGAATCAGAAACTCAAGTAGTCAATGCGATAGAAACGCTAGCTAACCGAATGCAATGTATGATGCCAGGCTATTCACCTGAGTATTACGCGCATACCAAACGCATGAAGTACTACAGTCAAATTATCGCAACGCAGTTAGCGGATCGTTATCACCTGAATGACGAAATGGTCGAAGATATTGGTATTTTTGCTCAGTTCCATGCGCTCGGTGATAGTCAGCTGCCAGTTGAAATTGCTAGCCGCCGAACAAATTACTCTCAAGAACAAGAGGCGATATTGATTCAACATATTGAGCGTTGTATCGATTCAGCGGATGACATAGTTGCCCGTATCGGAAATCCGGTTCACCCGAGTGTGACTTTGTTTTTGCAGATGATTATTTATCAGTACGAAAATTTAAATGGCACTGGTTATCCGTATGGTTTAACCAGTGATGATATACCAATCGCCGCCCAAATTACGGCTGCCGCAAATGCCTTTGATTTTATGACAACGCACCATCCGTATAGACAAGCGTGGTCCATCCCATACGCATTGTTAGAACTTGAAAAATGGGTGTATCAGGGATGGTTATCTCGAGAATGTGTTAATGCTCTGCGAGAGCATCAAGGTTATATAAAGCAAATCATCCACAAATATCCCGAGCACTATACAGGCTTGGGGCTGATGTGAAGATCAGTAAAGGAGTTGAAATGTTGACGAGGAGGAATATTTAAACAATACTGTTTTTATATACAGCAATAAGTTTGGAGGTGAAGTATGTTGTGGGAAACCCTTGAAAGAGTAAACCGCTTACGCCAACAAGCACTTGCAAATCCTGAGTTTGTTGAGTCAGCAAAAGAGCACGAACAAGCACTTCAGGAGCAAGAATACCATTATCAAACTAAGAAAAAGCGTTCAGCCAAAGACAAACAAGGTAAAAAGTCGCTGGCCGATATCTATAAAGAAGTAGAGTTTGGCGCTGACGCTCGTCATTAATGTATTCACTGCGGCATTTTTCATTTCTTCATACGCTGCAGTATTCGTTCAAATTTATGCGAGAGCAGTGGGAGACCGCTGCTCTCGTTGACCTGCCTATAATTTACTAATGAAGTTCAGCAGAGCAAATTATCACTAACACTTAGCAATTCTCTCAATGATCTTGTTTATGTAATGATAATGACAACGGTTTGCATTTGTATCTTTGTTGTTATATAAAACCTCCCTTATTAATCGTTCTGTTGAATAAGAACGGCAAACGTGATCAACGAATGAGAGCTTTGAATAACTGTTATTCGTAAATGGCTATTAGGTGAAGTAGGGATGTTGGAAGCTAAAGCACTCCAGTTTGAGATTGAAGGCAAGTCATTGCTAAAAGCGTTTGATGTGACATTTGAACCCGGAAAAACATACGCCCTTGTTGGACACAATGGTTCAGGAAAATCCACATTGTTAAAGTTGCTGGCACAGCAACAGCAATACACAGCTGGTGACGTGGTTCTGCATGGAACGAGCATTAACGATCTCTCAGCGAAAAAATTCGCCCAACATATTGCCTACTTGCCTCAGCATCTTCCGGTGACCGACAGTATTTTAGGTCGAGATTTAGTCGGTTTTGGTCGTTATCCATGGCATGGTTTACTTGGACGTTTGAGTAAGAAAGATCACGACATTGTTGAAGAAGCAATGGCGATGACAGGCACACTAAAATACGCAGATCGCTTAGTGGACACGTTATCTGGAGGAGAGCGTCAACGTGTGTGGCTAGCTATGCTGTTAGCCCAAAAAACCGAGTATTTGCTTCTTGATGAGCCTTTGTCTGCGCTAGATATCAGCCATCAAGTAGATATGTTGAAGCTTATCTCTAAACTCAGTCAAGAACTGGGTTTGGGCGTTATTATCGTATTACACGATATCAACTTGGCTGCACGATTTTGCGACTACATCGTTGCATTACATCAAGGTGATTTGATTGCACAAGGCAATGTTGAACAGGTGTTTACTGAACCTAAGTTGAGGGACATATATGGGATAGAGATGATGATCTCTGACCACCCTGCGGGTTATCCGGTGGCGATGCCAAGCTAAAGGTTGGAATAATGAGCAGTACAAACACTCGACTTAAACATTTCTCTTTCGCTCTCTCACTTAGTGCGCTTTTGGTCAGTTCTTTTCAAGCACTAGCTGACGCATCACCTCGGGTGATGTCGGTTGATTGGACACAAACTGAAACGATGTTGGCTTTAGGGGTCGTACCTGTAGGCGTTGCTCAAGGGCAAGATTACGATGCTTGGGTAAAATCGCCACCGTTACCACCTCAAACGAAGGATGTAGGGTTAAGAACTCAACCCAATATAGAGCGCATTTACGAGCTCAGACCTGATCGTATTTTTATTGCCCCGTACTTCTCCTCAATGAAGCATCGCTTAGTTGATATCGCCCCGGTTACCACCATTGACTTATATGAAAGCGGGATTACGGATTGGTCGGTACTTACCAGTTTCACTCGGAGGTTTGGTGAAGAGCTGGGAAGAGAGGCGGAAGCAGAGGCGCTTATCCAACAATACGAAAAACGTTTGTCTTTATTAAAACAGCGTATAAATAAAGGCCAGCCGCCACTTCTAATGATTCAGTTTATGGATACAAAGCACGTACGTGTTTTTGGTCAAAATAGTCTTTACTCCCAGGCTATCGAAAAGATTGGGCTGAGTAATGCATGGAATGAAAAGACGAATAGCTGGGGCTTCAGCCTAGTTGGCATCGACAAGTTAGCTGGCATAAAAGCTCAAATCGTTATCGTAGAGCCATTACCTTATGGTGGAGCGGAGCAGCTCTCTCAAGACCCATTTTGGCAATATGTTGTTCAACAATCTGGTGAAAAGGTCATGCAAGTCGCGCCCGTTTGGAGTTTTGGTTCTATGCCTTCAGCCCTCCGTTTCGCAGAGTTAGTTACGGCGAGTAAGGTCGAGGAGTTAACACAATGAAAACGATGCCTTTAAGCTTTGTGGTGTTACTTTCGGCATTTACCTTTTCTATTGGTGCTTTCCAATTGTACCAAGTAAGCTCATTTTCGTTAGTTCTAATCAGTTTATGGGAGCCTAACTTTCAATCTATCGATTCTGTTTTACTTCACTTTAGCTGGTGGCCTCGAGTCTTCACCACGATTATATCTGGTGCTGGATTAGCGGTTGCTGGGGTATTGATGCAGCAAGTGCTGCGTAACCCTCTCGCTTCACCCACGACACTTGGTGTGGCGAGCGGTTCAAGTTTTGCTTTGATGTTAGCAACGCTATTCGCACCTTGGATGTTGGATATCGCGCCTAATTTGGTTGCTCTCATCGGCGGTGTGATATCGATGGGGTTGGTGATGCTGTTGTCATGGCGACGAGCGTTATCTCCAACGGTTGTCGTCGTTTCTGGGTTAGTGATAAACCTGTACTTTGCATCATTAAGTACGGTTATTCTGATGATGAATACCGAAAAGCTGAATGGGTTAATGATATGGGGAGCCGGTTCGCTTGTTCAGAGTGGATGGGGAGATTTCTCGTATCTTGCCCCTCGAATCGCACTTGCTACGGTCGTTGCATTTGTGATTGCAAAGCCGTTAAGTCTGTTGGAACTCTCCGAGCAAGGTGCCAAGAGTTTAGGTGTCTCGCTAGCTAAGTTGCGTTTTGTCTGTCTTGGGCTTGCGGTGTTAATCACTTCTTGGGTGGTTTCTGCCGTAGGAATCATCGGTTTCATCGGGTTAGCGGCGCCAGCGATTACTCGATTGATAGGTATCAATAAAGTCCAGCATAAGCTTTGGGTATCAATGCTAATTGGTGCCATGTTATTGACTTTAACCGATTTGGTTATTCAGCAACTGCCAGGGCTAATGGCGAGTTTTATACCAACGGGAGCAGCAACGGCTGCATTAGGCGCTCCGTTACTGTTATGGCTGTTACCTCGTTTATCACAAAAGACGCAGGGCCATACTCAAACAGTGTTAACTCGACACCGTCAACATGTTTACAAGCTAAACCCTAAAGCGATCTCATTGGCGTTGATCGGTACGTTAATTTCCGTTGTCCTTTTTGCCACGGTTGCTGTGCAAAATGAAGGGTGGACAAACTTATTTGCTAGCCAAAATTGGATTTTTTTGGAATGGCGCGCACCTAGATTATTTGCAGCAGCAATTGCGGGGGCAATGTTGGCGATTGCTGGAACCATGATTCAACGCCTAAGTGGAAACCCAATGGCAAGTCCTGAAGTGATCGGTATCAGTTCAGGGACAGCGATGGGATTGATCATCGCGATGTTTACTGGGTTTGGTTCGTCAATTTTCACTCTTTCTCTAGGCGGGCTCGTAGGCGCATTAGCGACGGTATTAGTCATTGTGCTGCTAAACCGTAAGTCAGGCTTTCAGCCGGAGCGTATTTTGTTGACTGGTATTGCGATAACCGCACTGATGAATGCAATACAGAGCTTTATTCTAGCCACTGGTGACCCAAGAAGTTATCAAGCATTGGCTTGGTTGTCTGGGTCTACCTACTATGTCTCGGTTGAAACGTTACTCCCATTGTCTTTATCTGCGCTTGTCTTTATAGGGTTGAGTTTTCTCTGCGTAAGATGGCTAGATATTCTTCCTGTCGGTGCCGCTTCCTCTAAAGCACTTGGAATTCGAGTTGATCGTTCACGCGCAATACTGCTTCTTTTAGTTGCTTGTCTCACGGTCAGTGCGACATTGGTTGTTGGCCCGATTAGCTTTGTTGGGTTGTTGGCTCCGCATTTAGCTCGCTTATTTGGTTTTAACAAAGCGTCACAACACATGTTATGCGCCGCGATACTGGGGGCAGGGGTGATGTTGTTGGCTGATTGGTTGGGACGACAGGTCCTTTACCCGCAAGAAATACCAACAGGGCTTATGGCGTCTCTCATTGGCGGTTTGTATTTAATGTGGGGTTTACGCCGCTTATAGAAATGAGCTAAGCCTCAACCAAGAAAGTACTTATACAAATAAGCACTCGTAGTGGCATTCGTAACCTATGCGAGTGCTTTATGCAAAACCTCTGGTTTGTCTTTTACGGAAACAACTGGCGATGCCGTAACTCGCTTTTCTTTCAGCGGTCGCTGAAGTCATGAAGGGTTGGTTTGGCTGCCGACAAAAAGGAGAAGAATATGACTCGGCAGTTTATGCTGACACCAACGTCGATGGCGGTTGTATTAGCTTTATCAACGCCAAATGTCTTGGCTCAGGAAGATGAAAATATAGTTGTGATTGGACAGCAGCAAGACAGTGCAGTTGGTCCGGATTTTAGTTATCTCGGAGCGAAGAGTCGGGCAGCGACGAAAACTGATATTGCTATCAATGAGACTCCAAGAGCGGTGTCTGTTGTTACGCGAGAGCAAATGGATGATCGTGCCTCTATTAGCATTTCTGACGCGCTACAGTACACACCAAGCATTCAAACCAATTATTTTGGCGAAGATAACAAGCAAGATTGGTTTATTATTCGTGGTTTTAAACAGGCGAACAGTGGGTTGTATCAAGATGGTACCCGTTTATATTCTTCTGGCTTCTATAGTTGGCAAATAGATCCGTTTGCGTTAGAGAGGGTTGAAGTTTTACGTGGTGCAGCGTCTGTTCTTTATGGGCAAAACCCTCCAGGTGGCGTTATCAATGTTGTCAGTAAGAGACCTCAATTTGATGGGGGGTCAGGACTTGTATCTTTGGAGTACGGTTCTGAAGACCGTAAACAACTTTCTCTTGACGTAAACTCTGAGGTGAGTGAGCAGCTAGCTTTTCGCTTTCAAGGGTTAGCGAGAAAAAATGGGACGAGAATTAGTGGTGTAGAAGCAGAGCGCATTCTTCTCTCTCCATCGATGACGTACAAATTTAATGAGACGTCTGAAATTACCTTTCTAACGAGCTATCAAAAAGACGACTCAGATCCTTATCTGCAATTTTTGCCAGTTGAAGGAACGTTAACGCCAAACAAAAATGGAAAGATCAGTGATAGTTTAGCGATAGGCAATCCTAACTGGGAGACGTTTGAGCGTGAGCAGGTGTCTTTAGGCTATGAGTTTTCTCATGCATTTAATGATACCACTTCATTTGCTCAAGCAGCTCGTTACAGCGAAATGGATGTTAAGCTAAGACAAATGTATTCGTACGTTTACTCGGCTGATGTGCCTGCGTTGGGGCCGGTTTTGGACCCATCAAATGAACGCAAAACCATACTTCGGGGTGCTTCAACAGAAGATGGGTCATCTGATGCTTTTAATATCGATAATCGTTTGATGCACCAAGTAAATTGGCGAAGTGTTGAGCATAACTTGATGTTGGGCATAGATTTTCAAATGATCAGTATCGATGGTAAAGATTTTGCCAATGACCCTATCGTTGCTAATGGTAATGCATTATTAAACACACCAATGGGAGCTTTGCCCGATCCTAGGTTTAATGTATTTAATCCTACTTATTCGGATAACATAATGTTACTCGACCTGAATACGCTACAACCATTGAGCGAAACCGATAAACAAAGAACGAAAATCGATAATCAGCAGCTCGGCGTCTACTTTCAAGATCATATGCTGATCAACGATAAATGGGCGATGTTATTGGGGGCACGTTACGACGATACAAGTAATGAAGTACATAATGTTACCACGGGTGCTCGCACGAAAGTCGATAATGGAGAGTGGACGTTTAGCGTGGGAACGGCTTATATTTCTGATTCTGGCTTCACGCCATACTTTAGTTACTCTCAGTACTTTGATCCAATTATTCAAGAAGACAGCAATGGTAAGCCAGCGAAGCCTGAAAGCGGTGAGCAATTTGAAATCGGTATGAAATACCAACCGGATTCATTTGATGGTTATTTCAATATTGCAACGTATCGGGCAACAAAAGAAAACTTGGCTCGTATCTACTTGAGTGAATTAACGCAAATAGGAAAAATAGAAAATAACGGCGTTGAGTTTGAAGCTGTAGCTAATGTGACACCATCCTTAACATTGATCGGGAACATTGCGTACGTTGATGCAGAGATAAAAGAAGACATCAATAAGGCATGGGTTGGCAAAACACCTTCCCAAGTGGCGAATACCGTATCATCAGCTTGGGCACATTATCGTTTCTTTGATGGACCTCTTGATGGCTTTGCTGTTGGCTTAGGCGCGCGCTATACAGGTGAGTCATACGGAGACAATGAAGAGAGACTAAAAGTACCAAGTTATTTCTTAATGGATGCGACGGTCAGTTATCGAATCGGCGATTACAAGCTACAAGTCGCAGCTAAAAACATCGCGGATAAAAAGTACATAGCGACATGTGATGGTTTTTGTTGGTATGGCGACCGACAAAATGTTATTGCAAGTTTAACTTACGACTGGTGAGTTAACGTATAAATAAACACCCCCAACTTTAGGGGTGTTTATTTAGAAATCGGCTTTACGGACAAAGTGCGGGTTTTTGTACTTTTTCTGCGGACCAAACGATGATACGACAAGTTTGTTCCATAATGTTTTGTCAAACTCACCCTTTGGAATCGAAGGGTAGAGGGTTTCCTCTTCTTCTCTTGCAAAGTTCATATATTGTTTCTTTTTAATTTGATTGTACTTTTTGGCGATCTGGTTATGTTTTCTTACCCACTCCAGCTTGTAATTGTGGAGCACTTTTTCACCATCTTCGAGACTCATTCGAGATAGGAACAGTCGCTTGTATGAGACCTTTCTGTCCAGCATTGTGCGCATAACGGTTTGGATATATTTACCGTGATGCGTAATGGTAATGTCGTTTTCATCAATAGGAGTGACACACCAGCCTTTAGGTAAAAAGTCTGGCTTCTTAAATTGCTTATTACGCTCCATTAGCGCCTGATGTAAAACTAAATCAGAGGTGCCGCGGAACGTCTTTTGCCATTTACCGATACGAATTTGAATCGAACCAGGCAAGCGATAGATGTTAGTAAACTTATCTTTGTCCATGGACTTGTGTCATGAGATTAATGTGCATAATTAGAAAGCGGAATTCAGCCCAATGCCACAGGCAGTAGACTTAAGTACCGTACGATTTTACAACGACCTTGCGTGATATAGCGAGGGGTTATGTCAATAATAGGTAAGAAATAGAAAATTAGTTCACATTATGAAGAAATTGGAAGCTAACAAGGCTAAATTTGGAAGTTACACCAATTATGCCCATGCCGACTAAATAAAAAGAAGGCACGGGCATAAAATCACACCGCTTCTTCGAGTTGCTTGGTGTCTTCTTCAATCTGTTGTAGGTGTCGGTTTGCTTGCTGTAACTGATACATTTGAGCATAACGACCATTTTGCGTTAAGAGTGCTTTGTGTGTACCTTTCTCGACCAACTCCCCATGATGAAGAACAATAATTTGGTCTGCATCTAGGATAGTTGACAGCCGATGAGCAATAACAACGAGCGTCATGTCTTGTCTGAGTACCGCCAAGCTCTTTTGGATTAAAGCCTCTGTTCCTGAGTCAATATTTGCGGTTGCTTCATCTAATATCAATATCTTAGGTTTTACCACAAGCACACGTGCTAACGCCAAAAGCTGTTTCTGACCCGCAGATAAATTAGTTTCGCCTTGACCTAACTGCGTGTCTAGCCCGTTAGGGTAACGATGAATTTGTTCTGCTAAACCTACCTTGTCTAACGCATCCCATATTTGATTGTCATCAACCGCCCGACTGAGAGAGATGTTTTCTCTGACTGAAGCAGGGAGAATATGTGGATCTTGTTGGACCATTGCCACATCTTTGCGAAGTACGTCCTTCCCTAATGTCTGAAGTGGACGACCATCTATGAGCAGTTCACCACATTGCGTTGGATAAAAGCCCATCAACAGTGACGCTAAGGTGCTTTTACCGCTTCCTGTATGCCCGACAAGCGCGATAAAGTCTTGGTGGTTGGCCTTCAACGAAATGTCTTTTAGGACGTCCTGTTTACCATCGTAGCTAAATGTGAGGTCTTTAAGTTCGATAGCACCTGACCTTAATGGTTGATGATCGCCCCCGTAAGTTTGTTCTTTCGCATCAATCAATTCAAAAACACGTTCGCTTGATACTAACGCCTGCTGAAGTAGAGCAAGTTGCTGAGTCATCTCAATTAGTGGTTCAGTAACTCGCGCAAGATAACTGATAAATGCATACAGTACCCCCACACCAATCAACTCAGTACCATTAAAACCAAAGATCGCAACCAAGCAAAGCAACGCAAGACCAGCGAGCAAATCCATTAAGGGTCTTAGCAGATAGCCGTTTAGCCGAATCACTCGTTTAGATGCCACCAGATGCTCTGCGGTTAGCTCGTTGAACTGTTTATTAAAACGCTCTTCTTGTTGCATTAATTGAATGACACTCATCCCTTGAATGGATTCACTCAGATTCGCATTTATATCAGTCAATAGGTCACGCATCTTTCGGTAGCTTTCTGTACTTAGCTGCTTAAACAAGTACATAAAGCCGATGACGATCGGCAGCAATACAAGCACAACGAGTGTGAGCTTCCAACTCATGAAAAACATAACGCCAAGCATTACGACAATCATGACCACGTTTTTCACCACGGTCGCGATCAAAAGCTCATAAAATTGCTGTAAAGATTCCGTATCGTTGGTGATTCGCGACACCAATTTTCCAGCAGGCGTGTAATCAAACGCAGATAACGGCTGCTTAATCACGCCAGAAAATACTTGCTTACGAATCGCTTTGATCGTGTTAGCCGCGACAATGCTAAATTGCAATGACTGAAAATACTGGAATGTTGCCGATACGATCTGAAGAGCGATATAACCTACTGCTAGCGAAATCAGAACATTTTGTGAATAGTCACCTTTAGCGATGTGCTCATCAATGAAATATTGAATCAACCAAGGGCCGCCGGCGCTAGCTAACGCTGCAATAAACAGCAAGGCGAGTCCTTTAATCATTGGCTTTGGTTGAGATAATGGGTAAGACATTAACCGTTTAAACGTGCTGGTCTGGTTCATTCATTATTCCTCCATCGCCTGTTCTAGTTTTTGGTACTCGAACATTTCGGCGTACCATCCCTGATGCGCTAATAAAGCGCTATGTTGCCCACGTTCAGTAATGTGGCCGTGATTCAAGACAATGATCTCGTCTGCTGCTTCCAATGCGGTGAGGCGGTGTGCAATAACGATTAGGGCTTGATCACGGTAGTGTGTTTCCAAATTCTTAAGGATTTGATGTTCGGTCCGTCCATCAACAGCGGAAAGTGCATCGTCCAAAACCAACACTTGGGCATTCAGCAGCATAGCGCGTGCTATCGCAATACGTTGTTTTTGCCCGCCGGAGAGTGTAATGCCTTTTTCACCAACTTCTGTTTGGTAGCCTTCAGGAAACTTCTCAATATCGTCATGTATACAGGCTAACTTTGCTGCTTTATAGACTTCTTCTTTCTCTGCATTAGGGTTGCCTAAGGCAATATTGTCGAAGATAGATTTGGAGAATAGAAACGGACTTTGGTTAACGACAGCAAAACGGTTGCGCCACTGTGGAAGTAGGGCATCCTTGATCTCGACATCACCGAATTTAATTGAGCCGTTTTCTAAATCATGTTGACGCAAAAGTAGTGTTAACAGGGTCGATTTTCCGCTTCCTACAGGCCCTGCAACTCCCAACATTTTTCCGGGTTCAAGTTCGATGTTTACTTCCGTCAAAGCGGGCGGTAAATCACTAGACCAGTGGAAATCGTCGATATCAATTTTCAACGGAAGTGGTTTATTTTCTATTGGCTTATTACCACTGATAATTTCTGGCTTTTCATCAAAGATCTCTTGTAGTCGGTTCCATGCAGCAGAGCCTCTTTCTAAAATGTTAAATAGGAATGCGAATGCCAGCATCGGCCATATCATCAACCCTAAATACATCGTAAATGCGGTCAGATCACCAAGCGTGATCTCACCTTTATCAACAAGGTAAGCACCAGCAGCGACACTAAGAAGGAAAGAAAGACCGATGGTTAACTGAATTGCCGGGTCAAATCTAGCATCGACTCTTGCAACAGCGATGTTCTTTTCGCCAGTATCATCCACAACCTCTTCAAAACGTTGCTGCTCTTGGTTTTCTAATCCGAAAGCACGCAGCATTCGCACGCCATTAAGTGACTCTTGTGTCATGTCTGACATGGTAGAAAAGGCTTCCTGAGCGACACGAAAGCGTTGATGTAGGATGCGCACAATAAAGAAGATGATGATGGCAAGAAATGGCATTGGAAGAAGCGCCATTACGGTGAGCTTCCAGCTTACTTGCGTTACCATAATGATTAAAACCGCAATACCAGTGATTAAAGAGTCTGCGGCGGTTAAAACCCCTTCGCCGGCTGTCATAACGATATTACGCACATCATTAGTGCCACGAGCCATCAGATCCCCCGTCTTGTAACGTTCAAAAAAACGAGGTGGCTGTGTCGATAAATGCCTATATAGACGGTTACGTAGAATGGTCCCGAGCTCCCAGCTTGCGCCGAAAAGCCAAATTCGCCATAAGATGCGACACCCATAAATGGTAAAGATCAGTACAGTTAACCCTGAGAGCCATAGAATCAGCGTATTTGTATCTAAAGTGTTGTCTACGACGCCGTCAACTATGATGCCAACTGCTTTGGGCGGAACAAGCTGTAGTGCTGATATCACAGCGAAAAGCAGAATGGATCCGACATAGTGCCTCCACTTTTGTTGGAAATACCAACGTAGCTGCCAGAATATTCTCATTACGCCTCCCGCTTTAAATTATTGAATTTGTTATAGAACTATTATTGAGCGAAATGATGAGTTTACAAGCACAAGTTATAGGCGGGTTTAAAAACGATAGATTGTTTCAATTATAGCCATGTGTCGGCGCAAATTACTGGTTTTATCTCTATGAGCTAACTGTGCGACGACATTATGTGAAATAGTTGTTAATGGTGGTTTTGGAGCCATTACCTTGCAATAACGATGAAGACACCAAAAGTAAAAGTGTTACTGCCACTCTCTATGGGAATTAGCAATCGTCAGTTTGTATTTTGTATTTCACTTGGCCACCAGGAGTTTCTGGGTAGTAAACTTCGACATAACACATATGTTCTGGACCAACAGGCTTGTTTGCAAAACCAATAAGGAAGTAGGGCTCGTCTGGACTGTCTACCCCGTACCAAGTGTTAATAGTGAGTTGTGGATCAAAGCCTGCTAGCTCTTTTGCTGGAATAACATTTTTGATAAATCCAAAGTAACCAATTAGGTCGTTATGGCCGTCATTATCTAGATCAATGTTATATTTTATGCCGCCATCTACTGTCTCTTGAGATTGAATCACTGCTTTGGTGTAGACAAAGTTGTTGGCGGTCATGAGTGCTTCTCTGGCTCCATATAGAACCGCTACTCTGGCATCTTTTTGTAAGTCAAGAAATTTAGGAAATGCAACGACGCTTACAATACCAAGAATGATGATGCACACAATGAGTTCAATAAGAGTAAATCCTTGAGAGCGACGCACAGCCTTTCTCCATGTTTTAGAAACGAATAGGCGGCTATTCTGATATAGAAACTTTCAGGTCAAGTATTAAAAAAGAATGATAGTAAGAGATCGGGATTGCAAATCTCAAATATAAAACAAGTTGCTTATTTTTGAGGTAGGGAGTGATTTTGAGAAAAACCAAGGAATGAACTCGAGAGGACAAAATCCTCCCGAGTAAAGCGACTATGATTCGTGTGTCAGAGCACTGCGGTTACGTTTAAAAATGAATCGCCAAATAAATAAGACAATTGCGATGTAACCTAATCCTACACCAAGCGCTTGCCAGTGCATGCCGTTATACATCGCGATTGGCATCAAAGAGATGATGAAGATGTCAGTGATTGAGCCTGGGACATAAGCGATGGCGTAATCATCAAGCACCTTGCTACGCATTTTTGGATCAACAATACGAAGCAACGCAATACCCATGGCAACCGTACCGGTTAACCAACCCCAAGAGAAAATGCCTTTCTCGAACCAATCTTCGCCCATGATGCGTGGGGCAACCCAGAAGATTAGCCATAGTGTGAAGGTGATACCGCCGATTGCAAGCACTACCATCGGCATTAAATACTGAGCTAAGACGGTAATCTTGATGGCTGAGATACCAAAGATAATCAAATAATCAGTACTGATGCCCGCAGCGTGTTTGAATGCACCGTCACAAAGATAGCGTGAAGCTTTCGTTTGTTTCGCGATGATTCGCACAAGCATGCCGCCAAGGAAGCCGGTTACGAACGTAGGAATTTGTACCTTATCGTGGAAAGAAGATAAGTAGTTAGCCGCTACATACGAGAAAGCCGTTACCACTACAACCAACGCCGCGTGAATCGCGAAAGAATCGACTGACAGGGAAGACATGGTGTCTTTCATTACCGGTTCTTGATCAACAGGCTTAACAAGGCCTTTGCGTTCGTGTTCATCCATGCTGTCGAAGGTCGTAAAGCTACGAATCCAACCCATCTTCAATGCGAATTGCAGCATGAGCATGCCGACAGAAATTGAAATGAAAATACCCACGGTTGCGAACGTTAAGCCAAGTGTGAAGCCATCTTCCCAGCCAAGCCCCGTGAAGATTTCACCAACAACAGATGCAGAGCCATGTCCGCCCATAAAGCCCGCAGACATTGTCACACCAAAGCCGGGATTAATCTCTGGCCAGAAGAAGGTTGTGAGAACTAGACCAAATATTGCCGCAAACAACCACTGAGAAACAGAAGCGATTTGGTTAAACGCCCACAATGAGCCAGCACGCTGTGCGACGGTTTTAGGTGATGGAACATCCGTTGCCAGACCTAACGCAGAAAAAAGTGCAGCAGTTAATAGGCTTGCGTTAGCGGTAAACGTATCGGTCCAAGGCAGTAAGTCTAACAGGGCTGGTCCAAAAATTAGACCGAATAATCCTGCGAGAACCGCCGATGGAATGTACATACGCTGTAGTAATGGCGCGTGAACGCGAATGACTTTTGCCAAAATCAATAGTAAGCCAGCGATGGCTAAGTCAGTCAGCATTAGACCTTTAGGCATCTTATCCTCCAGTAAATGCAGTCAAGGGGTAGCGTCCTTGTGACCTACCTTGAATAAAAATCTCTCTCAAGCCAAAAAGTCACATACGTGACTAAAAGCGTTGAGAAATCAATGTCGTTTTCATAAGCAAAGGAATGTGCTTATGCAATTTGAAATGAGTGTAAATGTTGTGATTGCACACGAACAGGAAGAGAAATTTGATGAAATTTCTCGATATTTTTTTGATAGTTCACTCAGGAAAGGCGGCAATCCTAGTCACTTTGTCAGAGCAATGCAATTGGTGTGAATCAATAAATTATGCCTAGTTAATGAGTGTCTCTGACTAACAACATGAAAAATAAAGACAATTAACAAGTAATAATATTTGTCATATCGAGAATAAAAGTTAATTAAATGATTAAATTGTCGCCGCTTTATGGGGTGACGTTATGGATTCACATGAGAAAGAATAAAATCGACCAAGGTACGGTTTTTAAGGGAAAGCTGTTTTGAACGGTAAAGCAGGTGGATCGGTTTTGGCTTGGGAGCATGTTGCTGCAGAATTTCTACCAAGGCACCAGATTGGATTTCCTGTTCAACTAAGATCTTTGGTTGCAGAAGAACACCAGAGCCTTTTAACGCGGCAAACTTAAGCACATCACCATTATTAGACGTTAATCGGGTGTTGCTGTTTCCAAAGGTATTAGATGGCATGTTCACCACCTGTTGGCTTTCCCCTTGGTGGTACTGAAATCCCAAACAATGATGATGTTCAAGGTCATCAAGCGATTGGATAGGGGCATGCAGCTTAAGATAAGAGGGTGAGGCGCAGTAAGTCATGTCGTATTGCCCGAGTTTTCTTGCAACTAACGATGAATCGACCAACTCACCAATACGAATAATCACGTCTGCTTCGCTTCGATATGGGTCAATCAAACTGTTATCCAACATTAACTCAACGTTCAGTTCGGGAAATTCTGCTAAGAAGTCAGCCACGATGGGCGCAATCACCTTTTTACCATAGGTAACTGGGCAGTTAACTTTTACTGTTCCAGTTGGGCGGTTGATCAGCGTCTGGATTAGGTTCTCTGCGTTGGTGATGTCTTCAATAATGCGGTGGCACTCTTGATAGTAGAGTCTGCCAGCTTCGGTCAAGGACTGTTTGCGCGTGGTGCGATGAATCAGCTGCGTACCTAAGCTTTGCTCAAGAAAGCTCATGTGCTTGCCAACCATGGTCGGTGAAATATCAAAGTGGTGTGCTGCATTACGAAAGCTGCCGTGTTCGACCACGTAAGCGAAAACTTTCATGCTTGTTAATTTATCCATTGCACACCCAGAGTTGATAAAGAAATAACTAAAGCAGAGTTTATCAATCAAATGAGGTTAATTACAGTGGGCGTATGATTAAGAATGGAGAAAGAGAGCCATCATGAGCGAGACGATTTTTGTTACCGCCGAACTGAAAATGAATGCCGATAAGCCAAGACAACAAGTGGTTGAAGCCATTGAACAATTTTGCCTTGATATGCAAAGCGAAGCGGGGTGCTTGCAAGCGAATGCGACCTACGATTCTAAAGCTCCACAACGTGTGATTCTTTGGGAGCGATATGAAAACCGCGCCGCGATTGAAGCGCATTTTGCTATGCCGCATACACAAGCGTTTATTGCGGCTGAAATGGCAGAGTTAGTTCAAGCATTCGAAACCCAAGCTCAATAGGAGACGTGAACATGAAATGGGGCATTTTAGGCACAAGCTTTATCTCAGGAGTCATGGCTGAGGCAATCCAAGGCGATGACAAGAGTGAACTGTACGCGGTTGCTGGGCGTTCGGAGCAGAACTTACAGGCATTCGCTGAGCAATATGGCATCGAGAATACGTTCAACGATTACGATGCGTTGATTGCTGATGAGCAAGTCGACATTATTTATATCGCATTGCCAAATCACCTTCATCATGACTTTATCGTCAAAGCGGCTGAGCAGGGCAAAGCGATCCTGTGTGAAAAGTCACTTTCGGTAGATATGGAAAAAACCGAGCTGGCACTTCAAGCCGTAGAAGCGCACAAGGTATTCTTTGCTGAAGGCTTAATGTACTTGCATCACCCATTGATCAGTGAGTTGGTTTCGGTGCTTAAATCGGGAGAGATTGGTGAACTTCGCTCCATCCATACGTCTTATATTGCGTCGATTGCGCAGTTTGTTAATCCAGACAGCAAAGGTGCTTTGTATAACTTAGGTTGCTATCCAATGTCATTAGTGCATTTGGTGGTTAAAACCATGTTGGGTGAACAAACCTTTGAGAACCGTTCAATGAAAGCGATTGGCCGACGAGGTAATGATGGGAATATCTGCGAGTCGAGCTTGATGATGCAATTTGGTGAGCAACAAACGGTGAGCGTACATACTGCCGAAGATCATGGATTGAAACACCAGTTCACCATTCTGGGTAGCAAAGGCTGTATTACCTTAGATTCAAACCCATGGCTACCAACGCAAGATAACCAGTTTAGTGTGGAAATTTACGAGACGTCGAAGCGGGAAGTGTCTGTACCGGCAACTGGGGACGCTTTCTTCTATCAAGTGCGCAATATTCGCCAAGCGGTTGAAGAGGGGCGTACCTCGTTAGAAAACCCTTGTGCAACATGGGAAGACTCTCACCGTATTATGCAGCTACTGACTGAGTGGGAATCACTGGCTTCAAAGTAAGTGTGTACTTGAACCAATGAACATAAAAACGGCGCACTAAATCCAATGATCAGTGCACCGTTTGTATTTTGGGTTCAGTCTGGATTAAATGCGATTATCGCCGGTACTGAACGCAATGATTTGGCTGATCTCAGACAGGCTTCTACCACTTTCTTGCTGCCATTGAACAAACGCTTTGTTGGTTGCATCGAGCGATTTTTTCGTATCTTTGCCACCTTCAATGATCTTGCAATTACGCAGGTAAGCTTCCACGTCGCTAGACAAGATAAAGGTATCAACGCCCATTTGACGAAGTGTGTAAGGGCCAGTATTTCCGCCTAGGCGATTGCCGCGTTTCTTCAAATACGCCCATAGGTCGGTGATTTTCTCTTGCGGCCAATCAGCAACCATTTTGCCAAACGAGCCATATTCGATTTTTGCTTCGTGGATCATACGAGCGTTGGCAGGAATCGACATGACTTTAGTGAGGTGGCGAATGATGCGTTTGTCGGTTGCTTTGGTTTCCCATTGCTCATCTGACAGCATCAATAGCGGCTCAATCTTAAACCCAAAGAACACTTCTTCGAAGTTCGGCCACTTGTTGCGAACCACGCTCCACGAAATCCCACTTTGGAATACCTTCATCGAAAAAGCGGCTAGCCAACGGTCGTCGGGAATCGCTGCCAATTCTTCTTTGCTTAGTGGATGAGACAAAAGCGCTTCAAGTTGATCTTCACCACCTTTACGCTCGGCAGCGCGCTGATAAATCGCGTCAAATTTTTCGATACTCATAAAAGAAGTTAGTCCTAGTTTATGTCGATATTTGTGAAACATACTACGCTTAAGTGGCTGAATCGTAAATTGATGGAGTGTCACAAATGAAGAAGGTCACATTAACGTTTGTCGGGGAAGGTTCGGATCGTATTGCAGAAAAATTCTATGCGTGGATGACGGACGGTGGGTTAGAAGACAGCATGATTGAGAATTTATCTGACCGTGAAATCTCAGTTGTCGGCATCAGTGATATGGATAATGAAACGCGTGATGTGGTAATCAATACGGAAATGAACTAACGAGTCGACTATCGTCAGCAAGCAGAATCAGATAAAACAAAGCCCTTCACTCGAAGGGCTTTGTTGCGTTTATAAGCATGGGAGCTTAGTTGTTTACCAGCGTCAGACCGCTTGGCAGTGCATCACCGAAGATACGCTTCGATTCGCTCTCAGATAACTCTTTGACTTCTTCAACCAGTGATATCCAAGATTCAGGCACCTTGCTTTGCTTCAACTTAGCCAGCACTTGCTCACGGTAGTCGTCAGAGATATCGAATAGGCGGTCGCCCGTCTTACGACAAATCATTACGGCTGCGAACGCGATCATTGGTTCTTTCTGCCAGTTTTGTTCCAGTAATTTAGGTAGCCACTGTTCCGCTTGTTCACGAGGAATGACGTTGTGCTGGCTGCCATAAAGTGGCGTTCGCGATGCCAAGCGTCCCAATGCCCACCAGTGCGCTTGTTCAAACTGGTTTTGGTTGATGGCTTTGCTCAAGAACCACGTTGCCAATAGAACTTTGTCTTCGACTTCTAGGTGTTCAAGCGACGCCGCCAATCGAACCATGGATTCATAACCCATGTTTTGTGCCGCTTTAGCTGACTGTGGGTTTTTCATCGCGCCAGGGTGTAGGTATTTCGCGATGTCTGCCAAAATGGTTTCTTGTTGTTCTTGGCTTAGACCGCCCGCGATACGTCGCCAGAATACCCACCAGTCTGTCCAGCCTTGATGGTTTTTGAACTGAATATTTTGTTGATACAGTCCCCAAACTTGCTCAATACGCCAAGAGTCTGTTGGATCGCCAAAGCCCGGACGCAGTGCAAAGCCAGCCAAACGAAGCCAGTTTTTCTCGTGCTGTTCAGAGCGGCGGCGACGCTTACGACCTTGTGCAAAGGTATCAAAAAGTTGACGTAGGGTAGTGAAATCCCACTCGTCACGTTTGCCGAGCTTCTTCTCAAGATCTTTGGCTAAGGTTTTGATCTCTTTGCTTTCTGCGCTTTTCTTGTTACCGCTGTAAAGGCGAGCGATCAGCTCCTTACATTCATTCAGTTTAGGGTGAAGCTTAACTTGCTCGCTGTCATCGGTTTGCTTGTTACGAACTTCGAACTCCAGCTCCCAACGTTTGCTATCGTCTTCTGCGGTGACACATTCCATCTTAAGCGTACCGACTTCGGTCAACTGACACGCCAGTTGTACTTCTACACGCTCTTTCTGGTTGGCTTGCAGTTCAGCGCCTTCACCTTCAAGGGTAGTGATATAAGGTGGAAGAGGAGCAAACAAGTCAGGATCGACGTCCACCATCACACCGTTTTGAATAACGGTGTTATTGGTTAAGGTGTCGTGTGTAGAAGTCAGCAGGTTAAAGCGAACAGGTTCACCTAGGGTAAGCGAGAAACGACGACCACTTAAGCGGATCTCGTGTCCTTCTTCTGTACCTTTTGCAAGCAAACAGAGCGCTTTGCCCATCTTGTTCTTCTCTTGAAGGTGCAAGAAGTAAGAACGCGCCGCACCGCCACCAATTTTTAGCTGTGCTCCACGACGTGCTTTACCAAATGCAACAGCACCTAGTGCAACAGACCAATCTGGATGTGGGTTGTCTAATACCGTAACTGGTGCGCCGCGCCAATCGGAAAGTAGGGTAGTGACACGCTCAGTCACAAGCTCACTGTTGAACACACCACCATTGAGTAGCAAACCGACTGGAATGGCATTTTGTTTGTCGTCTTCAATGCCAAGTGCGGCACGAGAGACTTGCTGATGCGTCGTTAAGAACTCGGCAACGTGTTTGCTCACTGCTGGGTCGGCAACGTATGGAAGACCAAACTCGACAACCGCGCTGCGGCGTTTGTCTGGTACTTCACTGAAATCAGAAAGCGGGAAGAAGCCATCCAAAGCGATTTGGTGCACTTCTTGTTTGCTCAGCCCAATACTCTTTGTTCCGCCAAGAAGTTTCGAGCCGCTGCCCAGCATGGTGATTTTTACTTCTTCAGGTGCCCTCGCTGAAAGTAGGTTTTCTTTCGCCTTGCGAGTTTGCTGAATCAGCTTAGTCAGGCTTGCTGCAGTGAGCTTCTTACTTTGTTCCCCTTTATTTTGAGAAAGGCGGCTCTCCGCAAGGTGCGCTAATGCTAAGTCGAGGTTATCACCACCAAGCATCAAGTGCTCGCCAACACCAATACGATCAAGGGCTAGTTCATCTTGAGAAGAGAAACTTGCTTCAATCAAGCTCAAGTCGGTAGTACCACCGCCCACATCACAAACCAGAATCAGCGGTAATTCTTTAAGTTCATCAGCTGCGGTTTGCTGGTGGCGTGCGTACCAGTCGTAACATACGGCTTGTGGCTCTTCGAGCAGGACGATTTTCTTTAAACCTGCCAGCTCAGCCGCTTCAAGCGTGAGTTTACGAGCGGTTTCATCGAACGAAGCTGGAACGGTCACAACCACATCTTGGTCTTCTAACTTATTGCTAGGATGACGGTAGTTCCATGCTTGGTGAATGTGGTTGAGGTAGCTTGCGCTGGCAATGACGGGAGATACTTTATCTACATCTTGTGCACCAGCCCAAGGAAGAATGTCTGAGCTACGATCCACTGCTTGGTGCGATAGCCAGCTTTTAGCACTGGATACCTGACGTCCTTCCACCTTAGCGCCTAATTCACGAGCCCATTCACCCACGATCACATTACTAATGTCGCCAGATACAGGTTCGTTTTCCCAAGGGAGTGTTAGGTCAGAAGGGGAGATTTGACCAACCGCTGGGTGATAGCGAAAAGAGGGCAGCAATGGTTTACGAACCACTTCACCCGGACCAATCAATTGGTCGATGTCGAATAGGGATACTTCGGATTGTTCAAGGTTGTCGGTGATTTCACAATACGCCACCACAGTGTTTGTGGTGCCAAGGTCAATACCAACAAGAAAACGAGGAGATGCCATACAAACCTTCGTGTATTTAAAAACGGCACCCGATTGGATGCCGTTTGATTTCTATTTATTCTTCTTCGTTTGAGTTGCTTTTCGCGTCTTCGCGCACATCGAACTCAACATGCCATTTTTGACCGTTATCAGCGGCAATGGCTTCTAAGTAAAGCGTACCAAGCTCTGTGACGCGAGAGGCTAGGGTTACTGGAACCACTTCACCTTCACGACGACCTTCAGATACAGGCAGCGTTACTTGGATTTCTGGAAGCTCTTCAAGCTCTTCTGGTGCCCAGTAGTCTAGGTGAGTACCTGCTAGGTCATCACGACGAACGGTTGAGCCGAAGAATTGGAAGTTAACCGGTTGACCAATGATCAAACCAAACTCTTGGCTTGGTACGTCAACGCTTGAACCTTCTTCCATACCAAATGGTGCAACACAAAGTGCTTCCATTGGAGGCGCCATGCCCGGAATCGCTGGCATCGCACTTTCGATACCCACGTAGTACGCCGAAGCAATACCACCACGGATACGAACGCCCTGACCACGACGCACAGAGCCGTAGTAAGCCGCACCGCTAGCAACTGCAAGGTCTAGATCCACACCTGTTAGGCGTTTTGCCATTTCTGCATCTGCTTCAATTAGCCATTCGTTGATCGTGTCTTCTAGACGAGTTGCTAGAAGTTTCGATTTCAGAACACCACCGTTGAATAGGATTGCGGTTGGCTTGATGAAGTCAGCTGACTGCGCTGCATCCGAACCTGGCATACCAGGCATGTTAGCGAATGGGTTGAAATCTTGAGCTGCTGCTTCTGCGCCATTTCCTGAAGTAGAAAGAGCATTGGCTTGCTTAGACAAGAACGCTGCAATGTGACGAGTAATGCCTGCATCTTGTGCGTAAGGCAGACCCATTTGCGTTAGTGCTCCACGGTTACGTTGAACAGGGTGGTCAGTAATTGCAACTTGAGGGAAGAAGCCATCAACCAGTGTTTGTTGTACTTCTTCTTGAGTCAGTTCTGTTTTCAGCGTTGCGCCAAGCAGTTTAGAACCACGGCTTGGTACTACGATTGGCACTGACTGAAGTTCGCTGTCGTTCAATAACGCTTCTTTCGCGTCACGACATGCGTGTGTCATTGCCTGAACTTGCCATGGCTGTAGCTCTTTGCCTTCTTGCGCTAGCTTCATCTTCAAGCGGTACGCAAGTGCAAGATCCATGTTGTCACCGCCAAGTAGGATGTGTTCGCCTACCGCGATACGGTTCAGAGTTAGGTTGCCGTCGTCTTCAGTTACTTCAACCAAAGAAAGGTCGGTTGTACCACCACCGATATCGACCACAAGCACGATGTCGCCAACTTCAACTTCGTCGCGCCATTTGTCGTTGCTGTTATCGATCCAGTTGTAAAGTGCAGCTTGTGGCTCTTCTAGAAGTGTTAGGTGCACAAAACCAACGTTGCGTGCTGCTTCTGCAGTTAGATCGCGAGCAGCAGGATCAAAAGAAGCAGGAACCGTAATGGTTACGTCTTGATCGGCAAGGTTGTGATTTGGGTTCGCGTGATTCCAAGCGTCTTTTAGGTGCTCTAGGTAAAGCTCTGTCGCACGAAGAGGGGATACTTTTTCCACTTCTTCTGGGCTACCTGCTGGCAGGAAAGCATCACGACGGTTCACACCTGCGTGGCAAAGCCAAGATTTCGCACTTGCAACAAGACGAATTGGTGTTTTTGAACCTAGGTTACGTGCAATTGCACCAACTAGAGCTTTTGGCTCGCTCGACCACGGAAGAACGCGTGATTGCGGGTTCATTTCGTGTTCGTGCGGCTGGTAAAGGAAAGAGCCTAATTGGCTGCGAGTCTCTACCGTACCCGGCGCAGTCAACTGCGGGATTGGCATCACTTCAACGCGAGCGTCTTCGTTGTGTGTATCAACAAAAGACATGACACAGTGTGTTGTACCTAAGTCGATACCAACACTGAATTTAGGTGTCTGTTGAGTTTCAACAGACGCTTCTTGAGAATGGTTTTCTTGGTTCATGTGTTCCATTACAGCTCAACCTCAGCTGGAGCGATCACAGAAGCATCGTAGTTCTCAGCAAGTTTAGGCAACGTCATTGATGTTGCTTTCCAGCCTTTGTGAACTAGCGTGCCGTTGAATGGCGCGCTGCCTGTTACGTTGCCAGTTAGGCGGATTTCTTGTGGGTTGAAGCCTTCTTCAACCGTAATGCGAGTTTCTTCGTCTTCGTTACGAACATGCGCTAGCGTCACGTAGTCGTTCAGTACTTTCTGACCGCCAGTGTGGATTACGCGAGCGGCTGCGCCTACTTCTTCATCAGAGAATGACGTTAGGTCTTCTTTTAGGAAGTCAATCAGGCGAGCTTCTTGTTGCATGATAGAAAGCAGCTGCATTGCAGAGTCTGTTGATGTGGTTGCAAGTTTTGATTCAACTTCTACAACACGCTCTACGACTTTCTCTACTTCCACTACTTTTTCTACTTCAACGATCTTCTCAACTGGTTTCTCAACCTCGACGATTTTCTCGACTGGTTTTTCTACCACTTTCTCGACCACTTTTGATTTGCGCGACACTGCAACTAGAAGAAGCAAAACGCTCGATGCGGTTAGGCCAGCGTGAAGCATATCGAACGTTTGAGGAATTAGGTTCAAATCAATGTTCATGACGTTTTTTCTCTTTCTATTGATTTATTGGTGCTCAGTATTGGCTCATATTTGTTCACTAAAACGATCGTCTTTGCGATCTTGCACCAAGTTTAGACATTAAAATGATGACGGATGGTAGCATATTCAAGGCTTAAGGCTGTAATAATTCGTGACTATACCGTACGAACAGCGTGAAAAATCGACGATCAGACTCCCCAATATAGGTTGTTGCTTGATGTTTGTGCATTGCTAACGCAGTATTTCAATAGATCCCGAAGTTTAACTTACGGAAGTATCAAAAATTACGATATGACACAAAGCACCGCTCATAAGAGCTTTATAAAACGACATTCAGACTCTATTTTAGCTTTTTTGGCGACTTTATGTGTCACTGCTGGTGTAGTTGGTGCTGCTTATACAATGCAGCAACGGTATACACAGACTACGTTTGATACTTTAGCCGACCGACAAGCAGAATCACTTAAAGCAAACGTCGAGAATGATCTAAAGTTCATTGGTGCGGGCGCAAACTTTTTCCATTCGATTGAGCGAAGCTATTGGCCATCGTTTCCGATGTATGCGGAACAAGTGATTAACAGCTCGCGAAGTCTCATTGGACTTCAATGGATGCAAAAGGTCGAATTCGAAGATCTTGATGAACATATTTTAAAGACCCGTCAAAAATTTCCAAACTTCCAACCGTTTACCGTTCCTAAAGATGGTCCCAAAACCTACGGGTACATTTTTGAACACAATGAGCCAATTTTCATCGCGTCGGATATCTACCCAAGAACACCGGAAAACCTTTCTCTATTGGGTTTCTATTTTTCGCGCAAACGCTTCGATTTAATCTTGGATGATATTTCCGAAAATGGGCGAGCGAATGTCTCGGATAAAGTTCGCTTACTGCAAGATGGTTATGACAAGTCCATACCTAAGACTGGGTTGCTGGTGTTCCATCCAGTGTTCGACTTCGAGAACAAATATTTATTAGGAGTAGTGACCGGTGTTATCCGAAGTACGGTTTACTTTGAGGATTTGATTACGAAAACCGCGACGGAGCTCGATATGTCGGTGCGCGTAGAAGACTTGGGATTCGACGCAGCAGATGACCCTGTTCTCTTTCAAAGTGCTAGCTGGGATAACATTCGAGGAACCGTTATAAGCCGAACCATTCAACTGCCTAACCGTGAATGGCGTATTGACTTTAAACTTTCTGACGCAGTCTCAGCTTGGGAGCGTTCTATTTTAGCGGGCACGACGCTAGCCGGATTGGTAATCGCCTTTTTGATCAGTTGGATTGTGAATTTACAGTCTCGAGAAAAAGAGCGCTTAGCGGTCATGTTGGAGCTCAAAACCGTTGAATTAAAAAGAATGGCAGAGCGAGACCCTCTAACTCAACTACTGAATCGCCGAGCATTCAACGATCACTTGCTTAATCAGATAAACAAAGGTGTTAACTTCGCCTTGGTTGGTTTTGATATCGACCACTTCAAAGTGATTAATGACAAACACGGCCATTTAGGTGGAGATGAAGCGTTGCAACATGTCACTAAGCTGGTCAGTGCTAATTTAAAACCGGGAGATAAGTTTTACCGCGCTGGTGGTGACGAGTTTTGTATTATTTCTAAAGTCATTGATAGAGCGGTGCTAGAAGCTTACCTAGAAAAGTTACGGAGTGTTGTGGCAAGTACGGCTTTTGATTATGGTGATGCGTCAATCATCTGTACGTTGAGTATCGGTGCGGTTATCCATAAAGAAGAAGATCCTGAGAGCTTGTATCACAAAATGGACAGTCAACTCTATTTGAGTAAAAAAAACGGCCGTAATAATGTGTCGATCGGCGATTAAATGGGCGCACAAATTCGAGTTTTACGCCGTGTTACGATAGAATCGCACGCTTTAAATTTTTATGTTAGGAACCAAGGCAAACTATGAACCATAACCGTATTGTATGCTTCGATTTAGAAATGTGTTGCTGGAACGAAAATGGCGTCGGCAGCACGGGTGAAATTATCGAAGTGGGGTTAGCTGAAATAGATTTGTCTAAAGGTGAGATAGTCAAGCGTGCTCAATACTACGTGAAACCAGAACACGATGAAGTGTCTCTGTTTTGCGCTGAGTTAACGGGCATCACACCACGTAAGATTGAAAAACAAGGACGCCCACTAGAAGAAGTGCTTAAATCCATGGTTAAGAACTTCGGTGGTCGCAACAAAATCTTTGCATCTTGGGGGCGAGATGACCTCATTCTTCTAGAAGAGTGTAAGCACAAAGGTATTGAAGCACCGTTCACAGAGTTCATCAACTTAGCGACACTCTACCGTATTCAAAATCGTCTTAAAGATAAACGTATAGGCCATCGAGCCGCTCAAGAAGCAAAAGGAATAGACTGGGAAGGGCGTCAACACTCTGGCTATGTAGATGCATACAACTTAGCTAAGCTTGCTTTGACCATGTTTTAGTTATTCGAACCTAGCTAGCTTGTAATTAAATAATCATCCAACCATTGTTGTTTTGTCATGCAGTCTGTTTAGTGTGGAAAGAGCTAAACACATACCTTGACCAGTATTTTAATAACAATGTCGTTGGCTTATTGAAAAACGCGCAGAGTGCGCGTTTTTTTATGGCTACAGAAGCGATATCTGTTGTCATTCTAGGGGGAGCTTAGAGTTAGCCAGCGACTTATATACTCATCTCGTCACTTTACTGAGACTGTAACTTCGCTCGAATGAACTCGCTGTGATCAACATAGAGTAGCTCTGCTGTTTTACGGATCACCGCGTCTTCTAGCGGGTCAATTTCGCCGTCTGCGTAAGCGACTTCCCACATGCTTTTGATTAAGTTGTAACGAGTTTCTTGAGTCAGTTCTCTTAGTTGAGAGGTAAAGTCGTACAGCGAAGCGGAATCTTTTATTTTCTGTTGCGCTTGCTCTAACAAAGTATTTGATTCTTCTTCATTTAACGAAAGCAGTTTCATCAATAAAGAGCGCTTTGTTTCTTGTTCTCTATCATCGACACTATGGTCTGCGCCAGAAACTTCACAAAGCAAACACGCGATAGCCATGTTAGGGGAAAGTGTGTTGGTTTGGCTTAAATCAGAGCCATCAATGAGTTGTTTAAATAATGATGTGAGAGAATTAAACATAATGAACACCGAGCTATTGTTTATTTGGTTAACATGGTAATAAATACGGAAGATCTCAAGGTGCGATACCAAATTTAGCACGCCGTTGACATTTAAGAACGGCCACTTTCTCCCCAAAAAACCTAAACTCCTGAGTTAGTTCAAGGTGACTTGCCTCTTACAAAGGGCAAGTCATTTTGGGATTGATACTCAGCTTTCAGCACGTGTCGGTGGAAAATGAACTTCGTCACCATCACTCGTCAGAATACTAATTTGACTTGGTTTGCCTTCATCATCAAGACGTAGCTCACCAATGGCACTATGGTTAACCAAGCGATAAAAGTTGTGCGTACTTGGTGCGCGTTTGTAAATCTTGAGTCGTTTACGTTTTGTGAACCAGTTTAAAGGTGAGCGAGGGCTGTATAGCAGTCTATCTAGGCCATCACAAATATTGAGCAGTTGTGTAGGGAACTGATTTTTAATTCCACTACAGGTGATTTGATAGATATTCGGACTGTTTTTTCGATAGCGGAGCTTAATATCGTATGCAAAAGAGTAGTGCACGTCGCCAGAGAGAATAACAAAGTTAGTTGGTGTCTTTGTGTGTGTGAAAATACTAATAAGAGTATTCGCACTTCCGGGGTGAGCCATCCAGTTTTCAGCATCAACCATCAATGGTTTACCAAGTATGGTCACCACACGTTGTAGTGCTTCGATAAATTTCACACCAAACATTGGCGCGGCAGAAACAATAACAACCTTGTCTTGATGCACGAGCTCCTGATGGAACTCAATCATCGCTTCCCAGTCCATTAAGCCAGAAGGTTTGTTCATTTTAGACTCAGAACGCCAGCGTCTGGTTCGTGTATCTAGCACGACAACTTTTGGTGTCGTAGGAATGGTGTAGTGCCAATTCTCAAAGCGATACAAATATTGAATAAATGCATCTTGGGTTTGCGAGGTTCGCTCATCGATAAAGCGTTGAGCGAGGCTCATAAATTCATCATTGAATTTTTCTGGCGCATTTCCCCAACCTTGGCAAAGCCAGTAAGCAATCAAGCTATTACCGATAATGCGTTTTGCAAACGTGTTGCTGTATGCGGCTTGTTCCCAGCCTATGGTGAGATTCCAATCGTCGGTGACATCGTGATCATCAAAAATCATATAGGTTGGAATGTGAGCGAGTAAGCGTTGAACCTTGTCCAGACCTGCGACGAATTTATCAATTTGTTTTTTTTCTTCGCGCCATTGCTGCTGCCATTTGGGTTCAAGAACTTCTCCGCCGACAGTAAATTCGTTTTCTAATAAACGATCCGTTCGAACAAGCTTCCACAAGGTCGGAGACCAAACCAATAAGTACATTGCAAAGCACTCAGCAAAGCTTATTAGGTGATTCTCACACTCTTTGGCGCTGAATATTGGTGTCCCTCGGTGTGGAAAAAACTTACTTAGTAAACTGTCATCACTCACATAATGAGGCAACAATTTATCTCGACCATAATAGTAAGCAGGGTGTTGGTAGAGCTCATTGGTATTTTTTATCGGAGCTTGATCGAATTCTTCGCCTGGCAAACCCAATAAAGCTATGACTTGCTCAATGGCATCGAGAGTGGGGCCTGCAACATGGTCTGCATAGATTTGATCACCACTCATGATGAGCATATCTGGTCTTTCTTCAATGGATTGAGACGCGATTTTATGATCCGCAGCGACCAATGTATCATCACTGAAGTGATGGGGATTACGGCAAGAGCCATGTAAGAGATAATCCGCTTTTTCACTAACGAGGAACTCAATACCCAAGTTTGGCGTATTATCTCGCTCATAAGTTAGGTGAGGGAGCAGTTCCGTCACTAAGCCATATTGCGTTTTTATTTGATAGCGTAACGCTTGATGGGTTGGAAACTCGCCTTCTAATTTAAGTAAGCAACACCACGCATTGAGGCCGATTTGAAGCTGTTCTTTTTGTTCACTTAAAGGGGCTTGATAAAGGATGGAGGCATTTTCATCCGTAATTTGCACCATACCCTCCAAGCGTTGGGTGGTGACTAGCCAAATATTGATTTCAGTTGCGGTCACTTTACGTAGGATCGGACCTGCAACGACAAGAGGAAGTGAAGAAATTTCAGTCGTGTTCATCAATGCTGGCAAAACGGCTCCTTATGTGTCAGCTTCTTCTTCTAATATTTCGATAACTTGCGAGCTACTAAGTTCATGTCCCATAAGGAACAAACCAAGCATCGCATCGGCTTTTGACGCGTTATCACTGTCTTCATCCAAAATTTGCTGAAGCCGAGTTCTAATTAAGTCGATTTCGTGTTCGACGAAGCCACGCCCTTCTTCGTCACCTTGACCATCTTCTGGTGCATTATCAAAGTGCAAAAACAACATGTCACCATCGAGTTGAGTCCCTATCAACCTCTCTGGCAGCCATGCTTCTCCCATCACAATGTCTGTGTCTGCGGGTAAATGATTCAAGGTAGAGATGAGTTCTGATGCTTTCACTTTTTACTTCATTATGTTTGATTTAGAACTAAGCTAGAGTTTAAGCGCTTGTTGTAATGGTAAAATATTCGCAAACAAGCTCACCTAGTCGTGCAATATTAATATGATCTTGGGACTCAAACTGTCACGAGGATGACAACATTTGCCATTGTAACGGCTATCATCAGCAGAACATAAGCTTTTAATGGCAAATCATTGATGTTTGCCTGCTTCTCAACCAACATTTTTCGAACTCATGAAGAGATTAATTCTAACAACACTCGCTTTACCTTTAGCTGCGGCAGTTTCTTCTGCGCATGGTTCAGAAGAACAAACGTGGGGGATTGCTGCGATGTATCGCACAGCATCGATTCCGTTTTATACCGCCGATAATGACTCTACGGTGAGTACATTTGTACCAATGATGTTCTTTGAAAACGAACATGTGTATATCAATGGCATTGAAGGTGGCGCTTTTTTGCATAACGAGAGTGATTCCGACTGGCGCGCGAGCGCACTCATGCGATTGAGATTTGTCGATATTCCCATGTCACTACAAAATGCTAATGAAGGGGACAGAGTCGATTTCGGTGGGCAAGTGCGTTATAGCATTAACGACAATTGGCGCGCAGAAGTAGAGTTGATGGCGGACGACGAACTCCAGTTTCACTCTAATTACCGCCTTGCTGCCAATTATGTATTTGGGGATTGGGAATTAGAGCCATCGATTACGATTCGATACAAAGACGCTAATTTCAATAGTGAATATTATTCCTTTAAGGATATTACTGGCGAGAGAATTGGAGCTGGGCTTGACACCAATCTTGGTATTAAAGCGCGTTACCATGTAACTTCAAATTTGTATTTATTGGGTGAGACGAGTGTTACTCGCTTAGATGATAACGCCTACAACAGTCAGCTTGTAGAAGATCGATATCAGGGAGAAGTGTTTGTCGGTTTTGGCTTTTTCAACGATAAAAGCAAAGTTCCGAAACCGACACTGAGCAATAAAGCATATCTACGTATTGCGCATGGTTGGGCGACGCCTTCGAACATCGGTGAAATATTTAGCTTTGAGAGAGAAAAAGACCCATACGACAATCAACTTACTTCATTGTTTTATGGGCATTCATTAACGGATGAGCTGTTTGGTTTTCCTCTTGATATTTATTTAACGCCAGGGTTGGTTCATCACTGGTCGTCCAGTGTTCAGTCTGCGAGCACAGAATACGTCATGGCGATTAAGGCTTATTATACGGTTAATTGGCCTACGACTTGGCGATTTGGTGTAGCGGAAGGTGTGTCATACATTGATAGCATTACCTATATTGAAGGCACAGAAATGGAAGACAAGGGTTATACACCAAGCAAGTTGCTCAACTACCTAGATTTCTCGTTTGATGTCAATGTAGGCGATCTCTTCAACCAAAAGAGCTGGAACAATATGTGGGTGGGCTATTCATTGCATCACCGCTCGGCGATTTTTGAAAGCGCTTCCCAGTTTGGGCGAATTAAAGGTGGGAGCAACTACAATACTATTTATTTCCAGTTCGAGTTTTAGCGCATCGCGAGATGCATATAGGTCGGATTTGCAACTGACTTATTTATCGCCCATTATGAGTAATGATGAATAATACTATGCTGCTTTCAACGAGAAATTTCGTATATCGTGCCAGAGTTAAGGCTGTTTGTGATGCATCTGATGAATCGGATGGCATAAGCACCATGAGTATCGACTCCTCATTCAATCTTCAAATTGAAGCGATAAATTGTACCAACGCTGAATTTGCCAAACGCTTTTTTGCCATTCACGGAGAAGGGCACTTGGAGGGCGATGAATGGTTGGTGTTGTACGTCAACTCTCTTGACGTTAAGGCGGGAGACAATATAGAAATCCGTAGCGATGCCGCGTTTAATGCGATGATCGAGAATATGATAAGCGAAGCTGAGCGGTCTTTAGAAAAAGTCTACCTCGATGCAATACGCAACTTGGAGAAAGTGAATCGTTTTTGACGATGTAAGAGACCCTATAAATACGATCAAGGCATCAGGATCCAAAAAGGGATTGGCGCGAACCGATCCCTTTTGTATTCTGGTTTATTCTAACTTACGCCATTGTTGCAAGTTGGCTTTGCGCTTCTGAAATGCCTTTTGCAGCCGCATCTTCACCCATGTTTAGCGCTTCTGCGTAAACAAATTCCACATCAGTGATTCCTACAAAACCCAGCACAGTGCGTAGGTATGGCGTAACGTTGTCAGTTGGTGAATCTTTATGAATACCACCACGAGTCGTTATTACAATCGCCTTTTTACCTTCAATCAAACCTTGAACGCCGTTTTCTGTGTATTTGAATGTCACGCCTGCACGAGCAATCAAATCAATCCAGTTTTTAAGCTGAGTCGGGATGGTAAAGTTGTACATTGGAGCGGCAATAACCAAAGTGTCTGCGGCCTTTACTTCTTCAATAAGGGTGTCAGACAAGTCGACCACCGCTTGCTGTTCTTGTGAAAGATCTTCCGTAGCGCGCAGTGCAGTCGCAACGGCGAAGTCCAAAACAGGTAGCGGGTTTGCAGCCAAATCACGAACAGTAAGCTTGTCTTGGTCTACATTTTTGATGAAGTCTTCAACCAATTTGTTTGATTGAGAGTAATCGCCAAGGATGCTTGATTTTAGAGCTAGTACACGAGACATAATGGTTATTCCTTAAATAAGTGCTTTCGACTATGGGAGCCATTATAAGCAACGTAAGTGAGTTCAAAAGCCTAGCGATTCGCTGAACATGTTCGAAAAAATTGAATGAGCTTTCGGTTATCTTGTTACAGATCTTGTGTGATACAATCCGCGCAGTTTTTGTAATGAAAAGAATAGGAAACGCTTTGACTTCGTCACAGCCCCCAAAAAAGAATCTAGCTGAAGAGCAAGCGACACCGTCAAATGGTGCGCAAAAAGCGACAGCGAAACAAGCTCAAACACCTCAGGCTCAAGTGAATAGCGCGGCATCTCTGCGTAAAGCGCTGAATCAGTGCATGATGCGCGACCGTTTCCGCTTGAGTAAACGTATTTCTGGTGCAAGCAAAATTAAGAAGGACGCAGCGCGTAATGCTGTGTTCGACGAAATCGCATTAGACATCGCAAAATCCATGATGGTTGCAGAGCAGCGCAGCAACTACAAACCAACGATTGAATACCCAGAAATCCTGCCTGTAAGCCAAAAACGCGACGATATTGCGAAAGCGATCGAAGAAAACCAAGTGGTTATCGTCGCGGGTGAAACCGGTTCTGGTAAAACCACTCAGCTACCAAAAATCTGTGCTGAGCTTGGTCGCGGTAAATTTGGCCTGATTGGTCATACTCAGCCTCGTCGTCTTGCAGCGCGTTCGGTTGCTAACCGTATTGCCGAAGAGATGGAAACCAAGCTTGGTGAGTTTGTTGGTTACAAGGTTCGATTCAACGATCAGATCTCTGAAAATACCCAAATCAAATTGATGACGGACGGTATCTTGTTGGCTGAAATTCAGAATGACCGTTTCTTGAATCAATACGACACCATCATTATCGATGAAGCGCACGAGCGCAGCCTCAACATCGATTTCATCTTGGGTTACTTGAAAGAGTTGCTGCCACGTCGTCCTGATTTGAAAGTGATCATCACGTCGGCAACCATCGACCCAGAACGCTTCTCAAAACACTTCAACAATGCACCAATCATTGAAGTATCGGGTCGTACTTACCCGGTAGAAACACGTTACCGCCCACTAAGCGGTGATGACGACAATGATCGTGACCAGCTTGAAGGCATCTTCGAAGCGGTAGATGAACTGTGCGATGAAGGTTTAGGTGACATCCTGATTTTCATGAACGGTGAACGTGAAATCCGTGATACCGCAGATGCATTGTCCAAACGTAATCTGAAGAGCACGGAAATTGTGCCGCTTTACGCGCGTTTGTCGGCAGGTGAGCAGAATAAGATTTTCCAACCTCACACTGGTCGCCGAATTGTACTGGCAACCAACGTAGCAGAAACCTCGCTAACCGTTCCGGGTATTAAATATGTTATCGACCCGGGCACGGCGCGTATCAGTCGATACAGTTACCGTACTAAGGTTCAGCGTCTTCCAATCGAGCCAGTTTCTCAGGCGAGTGCGAACCAGCGTAAAGGTCGTTGTGGTCGTGTGGAAGAGGGTATCTGTATTCGTCTGTACTCAGAGGAAGATTTTGAGTCACGCCCAGAGTTTACTGATCCTGAAATCCTGCGTACCAATCTAGCGTCGGTTATCTTGCAAATGACGGCACTTGGTTTGGGTGATATTCAAGCGTTTCCGTTTGTGGAAGCACCGGATAAACGTAACATCCAAGACGGCGTGCGTTTGCTGGAAGAGCTTGGTGCGATTAACTCTGAGGTAAAAGATCCGAAAAAACGCCTGACTTCCATTGGTCGCCAATTAGCGCGTTTGCCAATCGATCCGCGCTTGGCGCGTATGGTATTGGAAGCGCCAAAATATGGTGCGCTTAAAGAAGTGATGATCATCGCAGCTGCCTTGTCGATTCAAGATCCACGCGAACGTCCTTCAGACAAACAACAATCGTCAGACGATAAACATCGTCGCTTCTTCCATGAAGAGTCGGACTTCCTGACATTTGTGAATTTGTGGGAATACATCCAAAAGCAGCAAAAAGCCTTGTCTAGCAATCAGTTCCGCAAACAGTGTAAGCAAGACTATTTGAACTACTTGCGCGTTCGCGAGTGGCAAGATGTGTACTTCCAAATTCATCAGTCGATGCGTGAGATGGAATTCAAGCTTAACGATGAGCCCGCTTCTTACCATGGCGTACACAGTGCCATTTTGGTTGGTTTGCTGTCGCACATCGGCATGAAAGACCAAGAAAAGAATGAATATCAAGGCGCGCGTAATGCTCGTTTCCATATCTTCCCTGCATCAGGTCTATTCAAGAAACAGCCTAAGTGGATCATGTCTGCTGAGTTGGTGGAAACCTCAAAACTTTGGGGTCGTATCATCGCAAAGATTCAGCCAGAATGGATTGAGCCGTTAGCTAAACACCTTATTAAACGCAGTTACAGCGAACCACATTGGTCGAAGAAACGCGCTGCGGTGATGGCGCACGAAAAAGTGATGCTTTACGGCGTACCAATCGTACCGAAACGCTTGGTCAACTACGGCAGTATCGATTCGACCGTAAGTCGCGAAATCTTCATTCGTAGTGCATTGGTTGAGGGTGAATGGGAAACCAAACACGCGTTCTTTAAGCAAAACCGTAAGCTTCTGCAAGAAGTGGAAGAGCTTGAGCATAAATCTCGTCGTCGAGACATCTTAGTGGATGATGATGAGCTGTTTGATTTCTATGACCAACGCGTTGGCACCGAAGTGGTGTCTGGTAAGCATTTCGATACGTGGTGGAAAAAGGCATCTAAAGAAAATCCGGAACTGCTGAACTTTGAAAAAGAGATGCTGTTCAAGGGTGATGCTAGCCATGTGACCGATTTGGATTACCCGAACTTCTGGCATCAAAATGGTTTGAAGCTCAAATTGAGTTACCAATTTGAACCAGGCGATGATAGTGACGGTGTCACAGTGCATTTGCCGTTGCCGATTTTAAACCAAGTTGAACCAGCGGGCTTTGATTGGCAAATCCCTGGTTTGCGCCATGAGCTTGTGGTTAGCTTGATTAAATCGTTGCCAAAGACAATTCGTAAGAACTTTGTACCTGCGCCGAACTATGCCGATGCATTCTTAGCACGCGTCACGCCAATGGAAGCGCCGCTGCTAGATTCATTAGAGAAAGAGTTGCGACGCATGACGGGCGTAGAGGTACTGCGTGAAGACTGGAACTTGGAACAAGTACCTGAGCACTTGAAAGTCACGTTTCGTGCGGTTGATCACCGAAATCGTAAACTGAAGGAAAACAAAGACCTTCATGAACTGAAAGAAAGTTTGAAAGACAAAGTTCAAGAAACGCTTTCCAAAGTTGCGGATGACGATATCGAACAGCAAGGTCTGCATACGTGGAGTTTTGGAGAATTGCCGAAAGTGTATCAACAAAAACGTGGCGGCTACGATGTAAAAGCGTATCCGGCGCTTGTTGATACCAAAGACAGCGTTGAAATCAAACTCTACGAAACGGAGTACGAGCAGATAACGGCAATGCGTGCTGGTCAGCGTCGCCTAATTTTATTGAACGTACCGTCGCCAATTAAATATTTGCACGCCAACTTACCGAACAAATCGAAGCTGGGTCTGTACTTTAATCCATACGGCAAAGTGCTTGATCTGATAGATGACTGCATTGCCTGTGGTGTCGATAAGCTTATTGAAGAGCAGGGTGGTTTAGTTTGGGAGCCAGAGAAGTTCGAAGCGTTGAAAGAACAAGTTCGTGCTGAATTGGGTGACACCGTTGTAGAGATTGCTCAACAGGTTGAGACTATTCTGACCACGGCGTTTAGCATCAATAAGAAGCTAAAAGGCAAGATCGACTTCACAATGGCGTTTGCTCTGTCCGATATCAAAGCACAAATTGAAGGCTTGATCTTCAAAGGCTTTGCAACGGAATGTGGCTGGAAACGCTTGCCGGATATTCTTCGCTACATGCGCGCGATAGAGCGTCGTATGGAGAAGTTGCCAATCGATCCAAACAAAGATCGTTTACATATGCTGAAGATTGAATCTGTGACTCAAGACTATAAAGAGTTGCTGAACAAGATCCCGAAAGGTGTGGCCATTCCTGAAAATGTAAAAGAAGTGCGTTGGATGATTGAAGAGCTTCGCGTGAGTTATTTTGCTCAACAATTAGGCACTCCTTATCCTGTTTCTGATAAACGAGTCAAAAACGCGATTGATGCTTGCTAATCAACCAGTAAAATAGTGTCAGGTTTGTAATTATCGCTTAAGAAGTTGCTGGTACACTAATTGCTAGTAACTCAATAAGCATTATTTTTTAGTTCTGGGAGGCAATAGTTCGCCTCCCTTTATTTGTAGTACCAACGACTGAGGTATGCAGACGTGGGAATAATAAAGAGTAAAGGTAGATGATGAAAAAAACTCTATTAGCAGTGGCGCTACTTGGCGCATCTTCTGCGGCAATGGCGGATTCTTGGATTTACGGTGGTGCAACAGTAGGTCAGTCTGACTACAAAGGTGAGACAGACACATCATACTCTGTTCACGTTGGTACAGGCATTCTACCTATCATTGGTGTTGAAGCTGGTGTAACACAACACGGTGAATTTAACGTAAATGGTCAAGACACTAAGCTAACTTCTTACTACGCAGCACTTAAGCCAAGCATCGACTTCGGTCCGCTACACGTGTACGCAAAAGGTGGTTTCCATCAGTGGGACAAAAAAGTTAAAGGCGGCAAAGACGATGACGATTTGGACCTAATGTACGGTGTGGGTGCTGAGTACTTCATTTTTGGCCCAATGTCTGTTGGTGCTAGCTACATGAACTACACTGCTGGTAAAGACGATATCAGCACGTTCTCTGTTAACGCAACACTACATTTCCTATAAGCGTCAAGCTTTCTAACACCATATGAAACACACCGGCTTTATGTCGGTGTTTTTTTGTCTGGAAGTCACAAAACAAAAGTTGAACATAAATTATTCACTTTTAGAGTCTTAAAATGCCTATGCTTTCCAATATATAGTGGCGATTAAATGCGCATATTTGCGTAATGTTTCGCTTAGGAATCGATCAGGAAGGGATAGTATGAAAAAAACACTCTCGTTATTCGCTCTAACGTTGTGCTCAACGTCAGCAATGGCTGACTCTTGGATTTACGCTGGTGGCCAAATTGGTCAGTCCGATATCGACAGCGAAAATGATACAACTTATGGTATTCATGTCGGTACTGGTATTTTGCCATTCATTGGCATTGAGGCAGGCTACTTTAACCACGGCAAAGTGGATTTATCTTTGAGTGGCAGCAGGGGTAGCGCTGATTTTGATTCATTCTATTTAGCGGCGAAACCTAGTATCGACTTCGGCCCGTTACACGTTTACGCAAAAGGCGGCATCAATGCATTCAACGTTGATTATGACGGTGGACTGAGAAACTTAGACAAAGATGATGGCGTCTCTTATATGTATGGTGTTGGTGCCGAATACTTCTTGCTTGACAATGTGTCTGTGGGCGCGAGTTATCAAGCGTTTGGCGTGGATATTGAAGGCGATAGCGATACCGTTAGCAGCGTAACAGGGAACATCACCTTCCATTTCTTATAACGCTCGCTGGATGAAAGGTTTGCTGATTTGGTTTCGTCGTTAATTGTGAAACCAAATCAGCGCAGGTCTTCTCTATTTGCGCAGTGACTGGCTATGAACTTAAGTATTTCTTGTGTCTTTTCTAGTCTACAACCTACGACAAAATCAATCGTTAGACCTCATAATTTTTGTGTTGATATTATTTCCCCTTCATCTGTCTCGAATTGAGCTTAAAATGCAATAAATCACGACTTTTTGCAAAAATATGTGATTGCTGCTAAAATTCTTCCCGCTTTAAAACTTTAGAGTTCAAATTAATGGAGGGCGGTATTGGAGTTCTTCTCACCTGAGGGGCGTTTCAAATTCACGTTAAATTTGTATTTATGGATAATGCATTTAAAAAATATAGTATTGATACAACCGATTATCAGGTTGGACAGGATAACGTTCAAAAGTGGGGATTCGATATACATAACCCGGTTTTTGGCATTAGTGCGGGGCTCGTTGTTTTCTGTCTGATTTCACTTCTTCTTGTTGAGCCAACCACTGCTCGAGACGTATTAAACGGTCTAAAAAACGGAATTATCGAACAGTTTGATGCGTTTTTTATGTGGTCGACAAACTTCTTCTTATTGTTCGCCGTTGCTCTTCTTTTTTCTCCGCTAGGTAAAATCCGCTTAGGTGGCAAAGAAGCAACGCCGGATCACTCAACCGTTTCTTGGTTGTCGATGCTTTTCGCCGCGGGTATGGGTATTGGTCTTCTGTTCTGGAGTGTGGCTGAGCCGACCGCGTATTTCACTGATTGGTGGGGAATGCCACTGAACGCAGTACCATACACCGAAGAAGCAAAATCCCTCGCGATGGGTGCCACTATGTTCCACTGGGGTGTGCATGGTTGGAGTATTTACGCACTCGTTGCACTAGCATTAGCGTTTTTTGCATTTAACAAAGGTTTACCACTTTCATTGCGCGCGGCGTTCTATCCAATTTTTGGTGACCGTGCATGGGGCTGGTTAGGTCACGTTATTGATATCCTTGCCGTTTTGTCGACGCTATTTGGTCTTGCAACGTCGCTAGGTCTGGGTGCTCAGCAGGCGACCAGTGGTATTAACCATGTCTTTGGTCTAGAAGGCGGCATTGGTACACAAATGATTGTGATCACCTTCGTTACCTTTATCGCGGTGCTATCAGTGATTCGTGGTATTGATGGTGGTGTTAAGCTACTGAGTAACGTCAATATGGTGGTTGCGTTTGCGCTGCTTATTTTCATTACCTTCATCACGTTTGATACGGCGTGGAGCTCGCTACGCGACACAACAATGGCTTACATTGAAAATATTATTCCATTGAGTAACCCTCACGGTCGTGAAGATGAAACTTGGATGCACGGCTGGACGGTATTCTACTGGGCTTGGTGGGTATCTTGGTCACCGTTTGTTGGTATGTTTATCGCGCGTGTGTCTAAAGGTCGTACGGTTCGAGAATTCTTATTCGCAGTCATCGTTATTCCTACAGTTGTTACTTTGATTTGGATGTCTGTGTTTGGTGGTATCGCGCTTGACCAAGTGGTGAATAAAGTTGGTGAGCTAGGTGCAAATGGCCTAACTGATATTTCATTGACTCTGTTCCATGTTTACGATGCGCTTCCGTATAGCTCAGTGATTTCAATGCTTTCTATCGTGCTGATTCTGGTATTCTTTATTACATCGTCAGACTCTGGCTCGCTGGTTATCGATAGTATTACCGCCGGTGGTAAGATTGATGCACCAGTACCGCAACGCATTTTCTGGGCGTGTATTGAAGGCGCAATTGCAGCCGTAATGCTGTGGGTTGGCGGTAAAGAAGCCTTGCAAGCATTGCAATCAGGCGTTGTTGCAACAGGGTTACCGTTTACTTTTGTTCTGCTGTTGATGTGCGTAAGTTTGGTGAAAGGGTTAAGAACAGAACTGCCAGCTTACAAATAAATACAACACGATCCATGATTGAGTTTAAATGCCGAGCCTAATGTGCTCGGCATTTTTTATTTCTACTTTTCTTTTCCAATAATTTCGTTACAGTTTAGGCTTATTCCCACCTCATTAAACTGCATTATGTCACTGGCTAAACTCATTCTTATTCGTGGACTTCCGGGGTCAGGTAAAACAACCTTAGCAAAACAACTGGCAATAGAGCTTGGTGCTAAGCATTTTGAAGCTGACATGTATTTTGAAAATGATGAATGTGATTATCACTTTGAACCGGTTCAATTACCTCAAGCGCATGAGTGGTGTTTTCAGCAAACTAGAAAGTGGTTGAACAAAGGGAGAGTCGTGATTGTGAGCAATACGTTTGTTCGACATTGGGAGATGAAGCGTTACATGGACTACTGCATGAAGAAGCGCATCGAGGTGGAAATTAAAGTGTGTCACGGAGCGTATCAAAGCATTCATGACGTGCCACCAGCGACGATAGAAAAGATGCGCCGCCAGTGGCAAGAGTGACCGTTACCAGAACCGGAAGTTATTGACCTCGTCCGTCAATCATCACAACGAATGTTTTGCTCATGATTGAAAGGTCCATTGAAATCCAAGAGTAAAACGAACCTAAGCTTAGTGCGTAACTGTGGTCAAACCCAACTTTGCGTCTTACATCTTCAATGCATGCATCATAGCCTTGGTTAACCTGAGCTAAGCCTGTGATACCCGGTAACACGCCATATGTGCGCTCTACAAAGTAGGGGATTTCATCTTCCAATTTCTGGTAGAAAGCTGGGCGTTCTGGGCGCGGCCCAATCATCGACATTTCACCTTTCAACACATTAAACAGTTGAGGTAGTTCATCTAAACGCGTTTTGCGTAAAAAGCGTCCTACTGGCGTGATGCGGGGATCATTTTCAGTTGCCCATACTGCGCCAGAGCGTTGCTCTGCATCAATATACATGGTGCGAAACTTCATGATTTGAAAAAGATCCATTTTTTCTGGTGTGCAGCGTCCTACTCGCAATTGGCGATAAATCACAGGGCCTTTCGATGTGGTTTTGATCGCTAGCGCGATAAATGGGAAAAGTGGTGCAGTGACGACCAAAATAAGCATTGCAACCAGTACATCAAACGTTCTTTTCGCGTGGCATACATTTGAATCGTAGCGTGAGTTTTTCATGATGCTTTCCTTATTGGTTGACGCGTTTCCAACGTCCATTTTCCATTCCGAGTAAATATTTCATACCGCCGATAAAGTTGGCGAGATGACCAATGACGATGTAACTAATCAGCTTAAAAGGTTTAATTGTGTTAAGTGCTGGCATCAAGTAAGTGATAAGCGCGATGCTATAAATACCAACTTGTGCGAACAGCATTACTTGAAACAGCGGATTGTGTGCCAGTAGTAGTGAGCAAATAAAGCAAACAATCATCAAATAGGGTGTTGCTAAGCGCAGGACCTTTCCCGATAGAAATGCAAAGGCAGTGCCACGATAGCGAGGTAGCAGTAATTTCTTTAATTGCATGAGCTGCTGCATGTTACCTGCTGAAATTCTTAGGCGTCGTTTGAAATCTGCGTCATCTGAGCTTTGTTCGAGCTCAAGCGCCAGCATGTTTGGCTCGTAAATAGCGCTATAGCCTCGCAAAACGATTCTCATAGGGAGAATAAAGTCGTCATTAATGGTGCTAACTTCCAGTGGTTCAAATAAGTGAGTTCTGAAAGTGTAAAACGCACCGTGGGAACCAATCGTTGAACCTAACAAGGATTCTTGGTGCTTTACTCGAGACTGGTATTGCCAATACGCCGCTTCACCTTGGTTATCAGTACTCATTATTTGATATGTTGCGTTAACCACTCCAACGTTCTCATTTTGATAATGCTGACTAGCTAGCAACAGAGAATCGCAAGAAATCAATGCCGACGTGTCACTCAGTGCGGTAATGTCCGAGCTAACATGACGCATTTCTTCGTTGAGTAGGGCAACTTTACCGCGATTGACTTGGTGATCATTAATAATGAACAGAGTATCAGAGCAGATTGCTTCTTGAATTGTCGCTTGAGCAATCTCGGCTGTGTTATCTGTGCAGCCATCACATGCGATCACTACTCTTAATTTATCCCTCGGGTAGTCTAGGCTCGCAAGGTTACGGATCTTCTCTGCTATCCATTGTTCTTCATTGTAGGCGGGCACGATGACAGTAATAGAGGGTAGCTGGCTGTCTGTTTTGGAGGCTTTGTAAGCTCGCTCTACAAATGGTGCTTTGGTTTCGTCTTGCTGTTTTAAAGGAAGCCATTTAAGGAGCAGTGGGTACCCAACGTGATGATAGACAATCAAAAATGCGGATAAACCAAACCCTATAATCCAAAGTAAATCATTCATAGCTAGCCTCCTTGGCCAAACGTGAGTAGCGACTCACCATGTCTCTGATATCAAAGTGTTTGAGAATAAAAGTTCGAGGAGAATGGTGTGATGATTCCAGTTGTTGTGATAACGCTTCGGCCAACAAAAACACGCGATTTGCTTCAACCAGTGTGCTGTTGTTCGGACAGAGCGTCTCTTTCACGCCGCCAACATCCGTCGCGACGCAAGGAATGTCACATGCTTGAGCCTCGAGGGTTGAGAGAGGAAAGCCCTCTTGAAGTGATGGTAAGCAAAACAAATCTAGGCTTTGGTAAAAGCTGGGCATATCGTCTACCAAACCTAAAAAGGTTACTCGATCTTCAAGTTTTAACGTTCTAACTTGTGCTTCCAATTGAGTTCGCTGAGAACCATCACCGGCTATTGCTAGGTGTGTGTTTGGCGCAAGATGAGAGAATGCTTCGATAAGCACTTTATGGCCTTTAACTGCTTCTAGACGCCCGGCAACGCCAATCACGATTTTGTCGGTTGGAAGTTCAAACAAGTGTCTTGTTGCCGTTTGGTCACCGCTTTTAAACTTCTGACAGTCAATCCCGTTATGGATAGTACAAACTTTGCGATACTTTAACTTAGTCTGTATTTGATGGGCGACAAAGTTAGCATCGGCAACTACTTGCGGGCGAATCATCGTTAGCAAAAGGGACTGTAGTCGAGCTGATTTTTTGTTATTAAGGTGCCATGCGTCGTGCTCGGTATGAATCACTACAGGTACGTGCGCTAAACGTGCAGCAATACCACCATACAGAAGTGGGCCGATATGATGGGTGTGGACCACGTCTGGTCGCATTCTTTTTATCATTGAAGTCAGCGTAGCGATGGTCTTCCCGCTGAATCCAGGTCTTTTATTAAGAAAGTGTAGTTGGCCTTGGTAGGGCAACAGTTTTTGCCAGCCTTGTAGTGCATGTTCTTTGCTTCCTTCTAAGCTCACGACAAAAACGGAATGGTTTGGCGGCGCAAAACGAAGCATTTCTAGCACGAGCGTTTCTAAACCGCCAGGAGCTAAGTGTTGCACGACGTGTAATATCACTTTTTTGCTGTGCTTAGTGTTATTGTGTTTTTGTCTGAATTCCATTTTCAAACCCTCGTTGAGTTCTTTGTTTATTTAGGAATTGCAGACAGCGTGCCAAGAAATTAAACACTTAAAAACAATAGGTTAATTTCAGCTCGTGTGAAGTTCTATGTTTATTCTCAATTTGAGATTCATATTAGTGGACATGCTATGAGGCTGTATAAGGCAGTAGTAAAAGAAAAGCACTCGCCGACCGAGTGCTTGTAAATGAGTTCTTATGGCGGTTAGTTTCCGTACACTACGTTAGGTAAAGTGGTGATGACAGGAACACCAAGGTGTTTTTCTAATGCTCTTTTAGAGCGGATAGAGTTATCGGCTAACTCTAGTATCGTCGCTAATCCAATGCCTAAACCAGCGCCACCAATAAATCCTAAAATGACAAATACAAAACTAGGTAAGTTAGTTGGAATCGTTGGCGTGAACGGTTCATCAATGATTTTTACGCGCTTATTCTCTTCAAACTCTCCCAAAGAACCCGTTAGTTGGGCCATCTCATAGCGTTCGACGAGTTCATCATACATTTCTCTCTTCACTGCGACGTCACGAGCTAAGCGGTTGATTTCTGTTGCTGTGCTCCCAAATTGGTGCGCATTTCGCTCTAATTCTTGGATCATGTCTCGCAAGCTGTTGGTTTCTTCCGTAAGTGCTTCAAAACGTCCGCGCATCATTTGTAATTGATGTAGTTGGGAGACAAGTAGAGGCTGTGCTTCGCCAAGACTGTTTACTGTGGTATTGCTCGCGATATCCCATAGTTGAGCACTGTTTAGTTCTGGTTGTTTAGAGTTCAAGAGTACCGAGCGTTCCTGCTCCAACCGGTTTAATTCTCGCAACTTACCTTGCACCAAACTATGCGCCTCTGTGTATTTAGCGCGAAGCAGGGTAAGTTCACTACGAATGTCGATGATTTGCTCTTCCAGTTTACCGATAACCGGGTTCGTTTTGGATAGTTGTTGATCCAAACTGCCTAGACTTCGTGAAACACCAGCAAGCTCCGCCTCCTTTTCGGCTAGCGTTTGTTTGAGGCTAGCAAGGCGAGTAAGGCTTTGAGCTTGCATTTCGGGCGTCGCGTCTGAGTAAGTATTTTTATACTCTGCAAAAGCTTGTTCAGCCTTGTCTAGTTCTTCCCTGCGTTTGTTGATATGGATAGTCAAAAAATGACTCGAATCTTTAATCGAAGAACGCTCAGGAGCCAAAAGCTGTTCGACAAAATGCTCTCTGACAGAGAGCAGCATCGACTCCATTCCTTCTGATTTACCACTTTGCAATTGAATTTGAATGAAGTCTTTACCGAGTGGCTGAACAGACAGGCGCGACGCAAGATCTTTTATGATGAACTCTTGCTCTTTTGCACTCATCTCGTCATTGATCAGCGATTGTTCTTTTGCGACAGAATACAAAACGTGTCGGCTTTTTAGCAGAGTACTGAGTGCGCTCAATCGGTCTTTAAGCATTGTTGAGACGGCAAGGTCTTGAAGGAACGGGTTCATTTTCGCTGTCTCTTGAATAAGCATGCTGGTGTGAGCAACATAAGTCGTCGGAACCAGCTTACTTACGATGAAACCCAGCACCGGCAAGACAAGCATAGGGATAACGATCATGTAACGACGTCGCCAAGCGCCATGTAGTAATACACTAAGGTTCTCTCTCAAATCGTTCATAGCGTCCTCACTAATTTCTCAACTTGGTTGGCTCTTGCTTCCCAGCTTTGCTGTTGAACATATTGCTTTGAGTTTGCTGGGGGTGGGATCAAGTGATCGAGACTGGCACATACGTCTTCTAAATTTTGAACTACATGGAGCATATGTTTGTAGGGCATTAATGCAGGAAACGGTGTGCTGATAACAGGGGTTCCTGTTGCCAAGTACTCAAGAAGTTTAAGCGGATTACATGCCTTGATTTGAGCGTTATCAACAAAGGGCAACCAACTGGCATCCCAGTGTTGGGAGTAACGTGGCAGAGTGTGATGCGCTCTCGGGCCCAGGTAGTATACGTTGCATCTTTGTGGAAGTGGATTATCACTGAACTCGTTAGGGCCGATGAACACGAGATCCCAGTCAGGCGCTTGGTCTGCGACTTGGGCAATTAAGTCGTAGTCTAACCATTCAGACAAACTGCCATAAAAGCCCAGCACTTTGCGACCATTATTAGGAAAATCTTCAGCCTTAGGTGCTGGCTCAGAAAACAGACTAAAGTCGACACCGTGAGGCAAAGTGACGGTTTTACCAGATGGAAATTTGGTGGAGAGTGTTTCGCTTGCCGTAAAGATAACGCTGGCCGCATTAACAAGAGTACGTTCGTGCTTGGCCACCGTGTCGTGGTCAACACCAGCTAAAGCGCTAAAGTCATCGCCACAATAGTAAATCAGTCCACGTGGGTTCATTTCTGCACAAAGATCGGCAGCAGTCGGGAGCGACGTCCAAAATACAGGCTTATCAAAACCAAGAGCTTGTAATTGTTTATTGAGTTGGTGCTTCATCATCTTAGCGGCCACTTTTCTTGCTAATGCAGAACTAGGGGCAGGAATGGTGAGCAAGTTGATGATGTGAATGTTTGGGTTTGTTTCAGAGTCCAATGTTGGCTTGTGTGAGCCTACGTTATGAAATACACGAGTGAGTTTGTTTAACGCACGTTGTATGTCTTTAGAATCCAGCTTAGGTTGACGAAGACCAATGGAGTTCACCCAAAGGATGCGATGGTTCGCTGCTAGTCGCTTGACAATATGCTGAGTGGAAGAGGGTAACCCACCAAAATCTTCTCCAAATACTACGATGTCTGTCATGTGGCTCTCCTTGAGTCTTGGTTATTTGATTACTAATTAAGTGAGTAATCACAATGCGTGCCAAGGAATTAGCCATTTTAAAACAGTGAGTTATGGGTTTTGTTTATGTTTGAAACTAGGATTTCTCATTTTGACAGTCACTTTGAACAATTCGGCTAACGACAACTGTTAACGCCGCTAGAATGTAAATTGGCCAAGTGAAACCTTGAGTCAGAAACGTGCCTGATACGATGGTACCGATAAGCCCACTTAACACGGCGTTTGCTCCAACAGAGAGGGTGTAATCTGATTTTGGTGTCAACAATGAGATGGAATGCAAGGAGGTGCGGATCAATGACACAATTAAAGTAATGAACACCGCGAGTCCGACAAAACCCGTTTCTGCCAACACGCCAAACCAAGTACTATGGACCGCGTGGTTGATACCATCCCAGTGTGGGCTGTAGAAATAGTAATTAAAGTAAAAGTTATCTAGACCTACGCCAGTCAACGGGTGATGCAGTGCCATTTTAAATGCCGCTTCCCACGCATAAAGTCGCCCCATCGCAGAGGCATCTATACCATCCTCAGCGGCTCCCCCCGATTCTCGTCCTGAAATACCAGCGAATGCGTAGAGTACGATGGCTGCTACGGCGCCTAGTACCAAGACTAATGTTTTGCTTTTGATGTGTTTAAAAGCAAAGTAGGCAAATACAGACAGTGAACCGAGTAACCCACCGCGGCTCTGAGTCTCAATGATCGCAAAGAACAAAACCAAACAGGTGATAAGGGCAAAGAGCCTGAGATGCTTGGGGGAATGCTTCTCCATCAATTGACTAACGGTAAAGGCAAGGGGAAACATCAGCACTAGTGCCAAATCGTTAGGATCGCCAAGTACTGAACCTATGGAGCGTCCTATCGACACGCGCGTCCCTTCGACTAAATCAATGCCATTCGCTGCGTTTTGTAATGCCACTAAGCCAATCAATAATCCGGCGAAAATAATTGCTTTTGACATCTGTGCGAGCTGTGAAGGTTTAGTAATAAGCCAGGTGATGGCCAACGTCATAATGATGATTTTCCAATAGGTGTTTTTGAACACCGTTATTGCGATATCACGACTGGAAGCGAATATGATTCCGATGATCACCAGACCCCAAAATATACACAGCCACTTTAATGAAGGGTGCCAAAAAGCTGTAATCTGGCGGCTTATAAGAAGGTGAAAAGCGAGTGCGGCGAGTGCCCCCAGTGATAACAGTAATGGGATCTTGAAGTTATAGATAACAGGAAAGGCTTCGTGAATACGAAAGAATGAAAAAATAACGAACAGTGTGACAAGCCAAAACGTTTGATTGAGAACAAACAGTAACGCGAGTGGTGCGAAACACAACGCGACAATCAAAATGGGATGAGGCATAACAATCCAAAGCAGGCCGATACAGACAGTGATCGTCAGTGCTGCGATGGACTGTTTTGTTCTCACCTTGGTTTCATTCATAACGAGTATCTCTTCACCTGTCCACGCCGTTTCACTATGTATCGAGTGAGAGCATTGAGCGTCTCTTTACTCATGTAGCGAGTGGCTATCCCTGCCAGCAAACTGCATGTCAAAATGCAAATTGCGATGGCGATGCCTATTGATTGTGAAGAGTGAAGCAGGAACAGTGCCACACCGGATATAATCTGTAATAAAACCATCAGACTGAGGTGAAAAGGCAACGTCATACATTGTTGGCCTACTACATAAGTCAGGCCCAGCTTACACAGTTGTGCGTAATAAAGCGCAATGAACACCCCATAAATACCCAGAGAAGATAAGCCAAACAGCAAAGCAATCGCAACGCACGCAGAGACGACATTTATACCCAGTAGCCAGCGAGTACGACGCTTGTACAAAATGGAGATGTTAATCAACTCACTCCATTCTTTTAACATGGCGATAGGTAGCAAGAATAAGCTGAATAGTACCGCCTCATGATAGGTTTCTGGCAGTAAGTAGGTGATCATCACCATTGCTAATGTGCCGACCACTACACTCAAACCTGTAATGTAAATCATACCTAAGTGTGTGATGCGCACTGCTTCAGTGTTCTTGCGCCCTTCTAAGTAGTTAAATCGACGTGGCATCCACCACATGCCAAACGGCTGCACTAAAATACACATGCCCACTGCAAATTTTACCGCTATCGCGTAAATCCCTAACGTCGCAAGAGAAGTGTTGGCACCAATGAACCAGCGCTCAGCGCCATTGAGACAAAATGCTACTAAACCGGCCATCATCATTGGTAGGCAGTAGTTTAGGTATTGTTTTGCCAATGTCAGCTTAGGAAGAGTGACGTTGTAATGGTTAGCGATGTGCAGCCAAACAAATTGAGTAATAGCAGCCAACAAGCCCCCCCACAAAACAGAAATAACATGGGGATGAACAGACAGCGCCGCGACGATAAAAATGACCTGAAAAATGGTGGTAGTGACCATGACGTTAAGCAGTGTTCTTGCTTTGTCGTCTTGTGTTCTTAACCAGGCAGTGCCGATTGCAATACTGCCTTCTAGAACGATGGCAAACATAACAATAGCAAATTCGACTCGCGTAAAAGGCGCGGGAATGGGGGCGATTAAAATGATAGTGAGCAAGCTAAGAGCGACGACGCCAGCGATGAGTAAAGCAAGTGAGTACAGCTGGTTTAGTAGGCTTGTGCGCGTATTTTTATCCTTTTCAACGCCGACGAATCGATAAAGCGCTTCATGCAAAGCGAAACTGACAAACAAGGTCGTAACAACACCAAAGGTTGTTAGAAGCTCAAGCTTGCCCATTTGTTCTGGTGAGAGAAAGTGGGGCAATACAGGCAGCATGATTAGGCTGATGCTTTTATTGATCACTAAGGCGATAGCAAATAGCGTCATGTTGGTCATTGCTTTAGACATGATCATATCCTTTGATGTCTCGCGGTGTCTTGAGTGTGCAATCATTGTTGGTAGCAATTTCGGCAGCAAGGTGCTGGGCGATTGGCAAATAACAACGTTCGGCTGTGTATAGTTGAGAAACATTGAGTGCTTCGATACCCATCGTTACTTTCATCCACGGCGATTCATTCAAAAGGCGAATTGCGTTGTGTAACGAAGCCACATTGTTAGGCGTGTATTTAATACAATTTCGGCCGTGAGTTAACACGCGGTCCCAATAACTATCATCATGTGGAATGACGACACACATACCTGCAGCGAGCGCTTCCAAAATAGATAACCCAAAAGGTTCGTTGAGACTGGTGGAAACAAACACACCACACTGTGAACGCAATTCATCTAAGTTGTTTGGGCACTCATGCCATTCAACACCTTGTGTGTTGAAGTCCGGTGTTGAATATTCCACACCTGCCACGTTAGGTTTGATGTAACACACGGTGGATTTGATCTTTTTCGACTCATCAAGTGTTAAAGCATCAAGCAAAAGATCGATGTTCTTCCATTTTAGTAAGCTAGCTGCCCAGAAAACGCGGCTTGAAATCGGATTCGCTTGTTTTGGCCAGCGCTCTTTCGATAATCCATTAACAAACGTAGATGTATTCAAACCACACCAATAGCGTTCGGTGGCTGGCTTCTCTGTTTTGAGGTAGGCCTGTAATGCTTCTACCATTGATTCGCGGGTGTTTGCCAAGTAGTAAATTGCCGATGCTTTTACTAAGCAGTAGCCAGCAGATCTCGATCGTCCAATAGGGCCATGAACCATCTGTACCACAGGCTTTTTGCTAATTAATCGTAGTAAGTACAAAGGCATATCATTACTTGGGCAAGATAGGCCCAAAAAGCTATCTATCTTTGGAAGCTTCATGCACGCGTAGAGAAGTCGGAGAAAGTAGTAAGCGTTCATCAACCAGTAGGTCAGGCCATGAGTCGAGTTAAATGGTGATGGTTTTATTTTTATGACTTGCACACGCGGTGTATCACTAAGCAGTGACGCCCAATGCTCTGGATTTGTAGTGAGTAGATAACCAATCACATTCAGCTTATCGCACTGCTTAAGGAGCTCTGCATTCGCGATTTTGGATCCACCTTGCATTGGGATGGCGTCGAACATCAATACACGTTTCATGACCGCGCTCCTCAATTGATGCTCAACCAGCGTGAAAGAGGCTTCATGCAGTGAGTCATTGGCATTGGTGTAATGGCGTTATTATTAAGTTCACCTTCGTAAATACGTTCAATAGCGTTGATAGATGCAGTCGTCGTTAAGTGCTGGCTAGCATGTAGGTAAGCGTTTTCCGCCAGCTTGTTTCTTAATGCCGCGTCTTGCATGACTTGTTGAATCGCGTTTAACAGGCTCGCCATTCCACTGTTCTGGTACAGCAATGCAGAGTGATTATGCTCGAACAACTCAGGAATGCCTCCCGTTTTAGGAGCCACGATGGGCAGTTGAGCTAAAGCCGCTTCCCCGAGCACGAGACCAAAGGCCTCTTCATAGGCGCCGCTAATAAAAGCGTCTGCATTACCACACATCCACGCTCCAGCATTGTGTTGCTCTCCGACAAAGTGCACTCGTTCTTGGATACCAAGATCTGCGGCAAGCTGTTGCAATGCTTCTCTTTCTTCGCCGTCACCAACAATAACAAGGTGAGGGTTGTGGTGGTGGTAGTTGTGCATGCGCATTGCCCGAATAAGGCGGTCAAACCCTTTGCGCTTAATCAGCGAACCCACCGACAGAAAGGTAAAGGCCTGTGATGGGATTCCGAGGCGATCTTTAATGTCGATGGGTGTATCCACGCCTTGAAGTGACACGCCGTTGTGTACGACATGAAGTTGGTTTTGCGGGTAGCCGTCCTGAAGAATTTCGCGTCCAACATCTTTGCTAACGCAAATCAATTTTGGAGAGAGGTGAAGTCCGAGAGAGAAGCGATCGCGCAATGTATAATGGCAATGAAGTTGCGTGACAAGTGGTATATGATGCATGCGAGCAGCCAAACACATCCATTGACAAGGGCCGCCGCTATTGACGTGTACCAAGTCGATGTTGTGCTTTTCGATCAATGCTGAGCCTTGTTTGATAAGGCTATTCCACCCGCTAATATCCCAGCGCGGAGCGCTCCAACCACCCACCAAATTGAAGGTTGAATGTTCCGCTTCAATTCCGAGCGATTGGCACTTATCGATTAATGGTTGGCAGTTGGACCATACGAATGGCTCAAACTTATCGCGGTCGATTCCTGAAATGAGATCCAGAAGCACCACTTCACTGCCGCGAATCCAATTATCACCATAATGAACATATAGAATGCGTTTTGGCGTAGTCATAAGTCACCTCTGTCTCATCATTAATCTGCGTTAACTGCTGAGCTGCAATAGAGATGCCAAAATATGCCATTAGTTTATGTGATTGAATCTTATATGATATTTATGTTTGGAACTCATCATTCTCATATTGAGAACCAATATGGATTAGTGATCCGTTTCAATTTGATATTTTTGTAGCAATACGGGAATCACACTTTGCGCTGAGAAATCATCAATGATGGTTTGTCGAGCATTCTGGCGAATGAGTGATTGTTGCGCTTCACCAATCGACATCCAGTCATGAAGACATTTAGCAAGAGAGGGAATGTCTTCGACGATAAAACCATTTTTACCCGTTTGGATAATATCTGGAAGACGACCTACACGTAAGCTCATCACGGCAATGCCTCTCGACATGGCTTCAAGCGCCGCCATTGGAAGACCCTCATAACGAGAAGAGATGATAAGTACGCTGATATTTTCCCAAACACCTTCCATATCGGTTTGATGGCCGAAGAAAGTCACATTTGGAGGGGCAGTTTGATTAAGCGATTCTTTTTCTGGGCCATCACCGTACACACTAAACTGTAATGTTGGACAGAGCCTCGCTACCTCAATAAATTGATCGGCGCCTTTTTCCTGACTCAATCGGCCGACAAAAGCGATCTCCTGATAGTTGAGTTGACTGTTGGGAATCGAAACAAAGTTATTCAGCAGTTCTGAAGAACAAAAAACTTTGCGCTGAATACTTGGACTGACAGCAAAGCAATGGTCAGATAGGCAGCCTGAGCTTCTATCAAGCCAATCGTATAGCCATAGCTTCCCTGAGGACGATTCACCAGCATGATAAGTTGAAATCAAACGAGGAAACGTACGGGTGAGCAGTTTGGCGCAGCGCGACAAAATCGACGCTTTATAACCATGGGAGTGAACCACTGAGGGTTGGTGATTGGCGACGGCGCTTGTTAGGTGTTTAATTTTTAAAGCTTTATTGGGCTCGCCAGACAAATAGTTTAAGTAACTCACAGGGATCGCGGCTTCTTTTGCCTTCTGTACAATCTGAGCAGCTGGTGAATACTCAGTGGTTAGCACAACTCGAGCTTTGTGTCCAAAGGCTATTAATCCCCGAGCTAGCTCGATAACGTGACTTTCAATGCCGCCGAATAGACGGCTATCAAGCAGGATCCAAATTTCACCAATGGCAGGTTTATCAAGATTGTTCGAGATTAATTTCATCCGCTTCCCACGCTTGTTTTTTTCGGTAAACCGTCGATGGGCTTAACTCCAGCATGACAGCGGCGTTGAGGACGTTGCCATCACAGTACGCAATTGCGTTTTGAATTGCTTCACGCTCTACTTGCCACATAGGGCGAATGGTTCCATCAGAGTTAAAGTACGGTGAGGTAGCAGCAGAGGACGGTGTACCAGGCTGCTCCGCTGCGGTAATCGACGGTTCGACCGCAGAAGGTGAAGGTTCCTCAGTATAACCAGGTGGTGGTGTGATTGGTGCAATGTTTGCTGACTCTTGAGCAACATGCGCAGGCGTCGTTGTTTTCGTCACTTTAGACTTTTTAGTAAGTTGAGCGGGTAGGTGGTTCACCGTGACTTTTTCGTCGTTATTAAGCACCACAATGTTACGTATGATGTTTTGTAGTTGCCTTACATTACCCGGCCATTCGTAATGCTTGATGATATGTTGAGCTTCGCTGTCGATTGTTGAGAATTTCTTTTTGTCCTGTTTGGCGTAAGTGGTCAAGAAGTACTTGGCAAGCGTGACAATGTCACTTCCTCGTTCACGTAATGGGGGCATATCGATAGGTATAACGTGCACACGGTAGTATAAGTCTTCACGAAAACGACCTTCTTCTACCTCTGTTAATGGATCTCGGTTAGTGGCACAAATGATTCTCACATCTACTTTCATTTCTCGAGTGCCACCAAGAGGGGTGTAAGTGCCCGTTTGTAGAAAACGGAGCAACTTCTTTTGCATCTCAAGTTCCATTTCACACAGCTCATCAAGAAAAAGCGTACCACCATGTGCCAGCGTCGCCGCACCTTTTCGATCTGTTGTTGCTCCAGTAAAGGCCCCTTTAACGTGACCAAAAATCTCACTTTCCATCAAATCTCGTGGAATAGCCCCACAGTTAATTGCAATAAAAGGCTTGTCTTTACGGTCGCTCTGGCGGTGGACGGCTTCAGCACAAACTTCTTTACCTGTGCCGCTTTCTCCCACAATAAACACACTGGCAGAAGTTGGCGCAACAGCATCAATGGTCTTGTATACCGCCTGCATCGGGAGGCTTGAACCGATGAATCCGTGATAGTTGTGGCGATCAAACTTGGACTGAATATTTTCCACCAAATCTTCCAATTTGGCGCGTTTGAGGTGCAATGCGACTGATGTTTTTAGGCGATCAGCGTTTATGGGCTTTTCTAAGAAATCTTCCGCACCTTTTTGAATTAGATTAACGGCTAAGTCGACGCTGCCGTGTGCCGTAGCAATAATAACGGACGTAGGAATGTCATTCTGGTTGATCCAATCCAACACGTCTTCGCCAGACATGTCGGGCAGTTTCAAATCGAGAATGATGAGCTGAGGTTTGCTTCTTTCAATAAATTGAATCGCTTCGCGACCTGTCTCGACATGAAAAATGTCATAAGGTTCGTCTTTCACATACTGCTTATAAAGTATGGCTAGTGAAGTAGAGTCCTCTACCAGTAACACCCTTGGTCTCATAGTCCCATCCCAACGTAGTTTGTTTCATTTTTTATGATTTTTGTCAGCACTACTATTTGGCATTATGAGTGGTTTATAGCTCTCTAGTGCTGAAAATTCTCAATTTGAGAAAAGCGTTATTTAAGTATTAGCACAAGGTAGGAAATTTGCGAAAAATCCATACTTTTTAATTGATTAAGTTATGCCCAAATAATTTCAAGGTGTGTGGCTTGGCGAGGGTGATTGAATTTGGAGCCTAAATTTCTGAGATGATGTCGGCATCGCGCTTTATCAAACGCGATGCTTCGCTAGGGAGTAAGACACTGATACTACTCAAACCCTTGAGCTTTTCGCTTTTCTAACGCATCAAACGATTCATTGGCGAGTTGAGGAAGTGTTTCACAAAGCTCCAATGCTTTTGGTATTTTTCCTTCGACACAGTACTTCTCAATCATTCTTGCTTGTCTTGAAAGCGTTCGATTGCCTAGAGCGAGAGCAGAACTGCCCAGTGTGTGAACCTCGAACTCTAATGTTTGAAGGTCTTTTGTGCTTAATGCTTGCTCTATTTTCTCCATGCGATCGCGTGACTCTTCGACATAGTGATCAATCAAGGTAGGGATGATTTCGGCGCACGTATCTTTGATCATTTGCTGAAGAATATGCTCATCCACTAATTCTTGCTCGATAGTCAATGTATTATTTATCGTCATAATAGCGCTCCCTATAACATAAACAGTTCGCTTTTTTTAATTTGCTGAGACAGTTTTTCTTTCCACTTTTTTGGTAAGAAACGCAGCTTGGAAACTTGGCGGATTAACTCATCTTTCAGGCTTGGAGTGTGCTTCATGTTCAGTACAGAACCAATCAAGTTTGCATCGCTAGCATCGAGTAGCTTTTTGGCTTGCTCGAGCTGGGTTGCAGTCGTAGAGCCATAATGCGCTACTAACAAAGTAGCATCACATACGCCAGCAATCACTTGAGGCGCAATATTGCTTCGGTTGACACTAAGAAGTGGTGATGTATCTATCACGACGCGCTCGTACTGCGTTAACCATTGTGCAATGTTTTGTTTCAGCGTTGTTGGGTCTCGGTACGCTAACTGAGTACTGGCGAGAGATGGAGCTGGGAGGCCGACTAAAGTTTGATGTGTATTCTCTCGTGTGATCAAATGGCCAACCTTCTCGTCATCATCAAATTCGTGAACAGTGTGATAAGCGGGTTTGAATAAGTTAAGGTCTACATACAAAGTATTGTGGCCTGCTAAAACCAAGCGCTCTGCAAGAGATGACGCCACGGAAGTGACACCATCTTCAGATTTACAACCCACAACACAAATCGTTTTGTGGCCTTTCTGTTCACTCTGAAGATAAATTTGCTCAATCTCAGCGTGAGTTGCAGGAATAGTCATTACAACGCTCCTATTAACACGATGGTTGTGGTGATTTGTAAAATATCTCTTAATCCGGCCCTCGCTTTTTCAACAAAGCTTTCGTCTTTATGGGGAATGTAAATCGTGTCGCCTGCGCGAATGACTGGCAGCTCATAAATGTTGGCTGTTTTACTAAAGTTCACCAAATCAAATGTTCGGGCTTGGCCTTGGCAGCAAGACATATTGACCACACTGATCTTTTCAAGGTAGGCATTGTCAGTTGGTCCTCCTGCTTCCGCTAACAGATCAAGCACAGTCATGTTGTCATTGAATACGTATCGCCCCGGGTCTCTTACTTCACCTAATACGCGTACCGTGGACTCTTTTGAACGATCTAACCAGTTTTTGTTTTTTTCTGGAATGTAAATGGTATCACCAGGACGAACGTGGGGCAGAATTGACTCATCGCCTGTTTCAAAGTACATCGATAAATTCAATTTACTCACTTTGGCATAACCTAGGCCTCGGTGTGTGACACGGATGTTGTGAATATCTGCATCAATTGTCGGTCCATCGGCGGCAGACAAAATATCCAGAAAATGCATATCTTCAGTGAAACGATAGCGCCCAGGTGCATTGATTTGTCCGAAAACGTATATCGATGCGTCAGAGCTTTGGCTTACCCATTGCGATTTATTATCGGATGGGTCGTCAGGCAATGCATGTACCCTTACGACTGTACCAGCGGAAACTTGAGGTAGGCTTGATGTTGGTGAGCCATCCAGAATGTATTGGTCTAAGTCAAATTGTGTCATTTGACCGTTATTGGCGACTTCAATTTTGGTGGTATCAGCTCGTCGAGTTGGGCCTCCAACGTGTGCAAGCAGATCAATCAAATCCATTTCGTCTGACCACTCGATGCGTCCAGGGCGAACAACTTCTCCCATCACTGCGACCGCTCGACTAGGTGCTACTTTTAACCAAGACTTCTCATTGAAATCGGTTTTCTCCGGTACGAAAATCGCGTCTCCTGGTCCAACATTTGGTGGTCTGGCTGAAGATAGTCCTTCTGTATGCGCGGTAAGATCGAATTTGATGACTTTGCCATCGGCTTTTATAACGCGAATTTGGCGAGATTCTGCGTAGCGAGTGGGCCCGCCAGCGTTGGCGAGGATATCCATGAAGCTAGCGCCTTGCTTGCCTTCGTATGCCCCAGGATGGGCGACTTCACCCATCACGTAAACCACATTTGCACCTGCTTTGATTTCTTCTTCCTGTTTTGGGACAAAGATGGTGGCACCTGGCAGGATCTCTGGCAGTAGGCTTTGGTCTCCAGTATCAAGGTACTTTTTCAGGTTAAACATGGTTGGGTTATTGTTTGTTATCACGCGAATTTGCTCAACACTGGCATATCGTGTCACGCCGCCAGCTCGCATTACGACATCAACTAGCGTGGTGTTTGGCTTGTATGAGAACGAGCCAGGTGCGTTGACTTCACCAAAGACTTTGATTGCACGAGCGGAATCTGCGCTGTCACCTGAATTCGCGAGTTTTGCTGCATCAAACTCTTGCTCAATATTCCCTACGAGTGGGGAAGCGGGGACAAATAAGACATCCAGTGATTCTAGTTTTGGCAGCTGGCTATTGTCACCCGTATCAAGGAAGCGTTTGTAGTCAAATTCAATGTTTTTATTTCCACGTTTCACGATCATTTTATCAAGCTGAGCCCCTGCGCGCAGGCCGCCAGCTTCGTACACAAACATTTGAATGTTGGACCCAGAAGGTAAGGTATATTCACCGGGTTTGACCACGTAGCCTTGAACGGACACTAACAACTGTTGCTGTTTAATAAAAACTCGAGCGTTGTTAACGTCACGATAAACGGTCTTTAGCCTGTCGATAATCACGTCTTGGAGTTGTTGTTCATTGTAGCCGGCCACTAATACAGGGCCGACTTCTGGTAAATTAATTCGTCCACGACGATCGACCTGAAACCCTTGGTTTAACGACGCCTCTCCGGGTAAGTTAATCTGTATTAAATCACCGACCTTAACAGTATTGCTCTCATCCGCTATGGAAGAAGGTACCCACGCAACCAGACACAACAACATTAAGAGGATAAATGGTTTCATCGTGTTCATAGCGCGCCTCCTGCCGTTGAGTTGCGGTTTATTGAGGTATCGCTATCTGAATTAGGGCTAATAACCTCGATGCTTACTCGACGATTAGTTAAACGCACGGCGGATGTTTCACCTTCATAGAGTGGCAGGTTATCTCCGACAGATTTGGTAGTGACTCTCTCTGAAGTGATACCAAATACGGTTAGGTAACGCTTTACTTGTTCCGCACGCGCTTGAGCAAGTTTCTGGTTGTAATCGGGTGTTCCAGTTGCATCCGCATGCCCCGTTACTACAAGAGATAGGTTGGGGTGGTCACGTAAAATGTAGGCTGCTTCTGCCAAATGTCCCATGTACTTCGGGTTGATTTCTGCTGAATCGACAGCAAACTGGTTGTCGATATTAAGTAGTGCATAGATATCCGAGACTATGTTTAGGTCGCTACGTAGTGCTTCAATATCATCGGGCGGTGTGCAAGTTGTTTGGCTCAGTACGTAGTCGAGTTGTTGTTCGAGCTGGTTTAAGCGTCGACGCTGAATCACAAGGTCGTTGGCAGCGTCGAGTAAAAGCCCACCTTCTAACTCGCGCGCAATTCTATTTTGTTTTTCAAGGGCCTGAACAACTGCCGCAGGAAAACACCAGCGCGCGCCCTCTTGGATTAGTGCGTCTAGATGTAACTTGGTCAATTGCCAATCAAACCTTAACCCATGTTCTGGACCTAAAGGCTCGTCAGGCATTACTGGGGAAAACTGATAATTCTCGATCGAGATATCTTGATAGCTTTCCGCCAAGCCACCTTTCCCGTGTTCTGGGTAGTCAAACGACGAACAACCAAACATGCCGACAACAAGACCGCTTACTGCATATCGTCGTAAAAGATTTACCATGCCAACCTCCGTTTAAACCGGTATTTTTAGTGTCCTTTTGAGTTAACGGGAATGGCATGGTTGATACGAAGCAAGCTCATGATTTCTAAAGGTTGGCCTGATACGTTTTCAATACTCATGCTTCTTTCACGTTCAACTAGACGCTTATATAAGTAAACAATGGCACCAATCCCTGAAGAATCAAGAAATTGGACGTGCTGTAGGTTAATTTCGACTTCTTTGTGATGATTGTTGTGAATTACTTCATCAATGTGATGTTGTGCTTGTCGACAGCCGCTTGCGTCTAAGTCACCAAAAAACTCAATGGCTAACTTGTCTTGATTGATTTCTAGTTTGCGTAATTCCATGACTCTGTCTCCGTTTGTTTTTCTAATTGGATATAGAGCAGGTAACGTGCCAATTTTAAACTATTTAAAAATCAAAAGTTTAAGCGCTGTTGATGATATTGTTCAATTTGAGAAAGGACTGATTCTCAAATTGAGAATCAAAAATGCACAGAGAAATGGTTTGCTTATAAGAGGTGTTGAACCTAAAGAAGTCATTAGAGCGGGGGATCTCGTCATGATTAGATTCCAACTCGATTGACGAACCATCCGCCTTAAGTGAATAACGTGTAACGACTAAATGCAAAACCTGTCTAAAGTTTATGATTATCTTTGCAAATTATTACTAATGTTGATTGTTATGAGTCGAAGAACAACTAGTAATAAATAGGTCATCGAGAGGACTTACGTTTCAATAAAGACGATTTTTTGTACAAGGTCTTCTTATGCCATTAAAAATGACATTAATTGCGCTGGCTGTTATGGCAGCGTCTTCACAGCTTCAAGCGGATACGTCTCTCGCACCACCAGTTTCTCTTGCACAAAGCTATCAGGATGGCATTGATGTGTCTGAATATTGGTATAGCGAAAAACTTGATGGTGTTCGCGCTTATTGGACTGGGCAACATCTCGTGACGAGAAATGGTAATCGAATCCACGCCCCAGATTGGTTTACAGGACCTTTACCTGATTATCCGTTGGACGGTGAACTTTGGGCTGGGAGAGGTAACTTCCATCTTGTTCAGCAAACGGTATTAGATAAAACTCCTGTAGAGTCTGCTTGGCGACATATCGACTTTATGATCTTTGATATGCCATATTCCGCTGGTGATTATCGGAAGCGTTATTACAACATCAAAGACTTAGTGCTTGAAGTCGACCAGCCTCATATCAAATATGTCGAGCACCGAGCGATTCAAAATGAAGCTCATCTGTTTACACAGTTGGATAAAATTTCAATATCCGACGGTGAAGGGGTGATGTTGCGGAAGGTATCAAGCCGCTATCAGGCTGGACGCGGTAGTGATTTGCTTAAACTAAAACGATACGCAGATGATGAAGCGTTAGTTGTGGGTTATAAGCCAGGAACAGGGCGCTTATTAGGTATGATGGGAGCAATGTTAGTTCGCTTACCAAATGGCATTGAGTTTTACATCGGTAGCGGATTTACCGATGAAGTGCGTCGCCAGCCTCCGAAAATTGGTTCAACCATTACATTTAGATATAACGGTTTTACACATACTGGTAAACCACGTTTTGCTCGATTCTTGCGTGAAAGGTTGAAGGAATAGAACGCTCTGCACTTACTAGTTGCCAACGGTTACGCCACATCGTTTGAAGAGACCCTGCCAAAACTGAACGTGGTTTAGGGTTTCTTGCCTAAATGTCCTATGTGCCTCAATGATGCCATACTGGTGACCATGGAGTTGCATACGGTTCTCCACCAAAGTGGCACCATCATTAAGTTGTTGATAGGTACTGTCTAAATAAGCCAAATAAGGTTGCACTTCTTCAACGTAAATGGATTGAAAGACATTTCTTAAGTAGCGGAACTGAGTGGTGTCTCTGTTCGGCCCGCACAATACATTGCTCTGGTTCTGCTCAAGTAGCTGAGTTGTCGCTTTTAACCAAAGGGATGTATTTACCATTGAATAGTAAAGTCGTCCGAGTAAACGAGATTTCTCTAACTCTTCTTGATATTGCGTAACTTCCACATCGGGTAGACGTGAGACCGCGCGGTGGGGTAAATCATACATTTCGCTGAAAATACGATAGACATCGTTAATGCGTGCAATATCATTCGTCGTGTCTTGAGATAGCCAATCAGAGGCAGTTAGTTGCTTTTGCATGGCATCACTTACGAGTAGTAAGTTGTCGAGATGAATGTCTAAATGTTGCCACTTGGTTGCGTAAAGCTCTGTCAATGTCGCGCGTTCTTCATCGCTAAGTGGAAATTCGGATAAACATCGATTCATGACTCTTAAAAGGGCAGTTTGATAATCAAAATCATGAAAGGCATCCTGCACCTTTCCAAGTTGTGAGTTTTTCTCGGCAAGTAAATTAAAGAGTCCGCACTGTCGTAATTGATAGCTCTCTAGCAGGCCAATAGATAGCCTTGGCAATGGCTCGAACAAAACGCGTTTCGCAGGAATCGTTACCGTAGACTGTAATGTTATTGGAATAGCAGGAGCTTCCAATACATTGGCTACACGTTGATGATACTTATCAAACATGGCGTTCTCTGGATTGAACCAGTTATCACAACCATTAAGAATCAAGATTAAGAACAATAAAATAGACCGCACAAATATCCTTTTTTATAACTTCGTATCCGTTGTCTAGAGAGCAAAATCAACCGCTTCATAATCTTGTTATAAGTATACTCAACCGTGTGATTATTCGATCAAAAAAGCCAGCGGAAGCTGGCTTTTTTTACTTTTTATTGAACTGAAAAGTTCAATTGCACTTCTGGCTCTTGGCGATGCATCCAACGCATTCTGACGCCTAACATAAAGGCCGCAGAAGATAGGCCGATGATAAAACCAAGCCAGAAGCCTTGTGCTCCCATTGGCTCGACAATCCAGTCTGTACGGCCAAGGACGTAACCAATTGGCAGCCCAAGAATCCAATAAGCAATAAAAGTACGGTTGAAGATAGCTCGCATGTCTTTATAGCCGCGTAATGCACCAGCTGCGATCACTTGAACCGCATCCGTACATTGATAAACAGCGGCAAATACGAGCAGGTGCATCGCTAGAGTGATTACCTCTGGGTTGCTAGTGTAAAGCTCGGCGATCCACTCACGAGACAATACGGTTAAAATCGCTGTGAGAACGGACAATGCTAGACCAACCATAATGCCGACTCGTGACGCTACGCGCGCGCCATCTACGTTTTCTTCACCAAGTCGATGGCCGACACGAATGCTTACTGCTGCACCAATACTCATTGGTAGCATAAATACCAACGAGGAGAAGTTAATCGCGACTTGATGCGCTGCCACAATGATAGGACCTAGTGGTGAAACGAGCAGTGCAACAACAGCAAACAGTGTCACTTCAAAAAACAGCGCTGCTGCAACAGGAAAGCCGAGCTTGAATAGACGAACTTGCGCTTTCCATTGTGGGCGATGCCATTCTCCAAATAGGTTGATGCTTTTCAACCGCTCTGATGTCATCACATACAGCAATAGCATGGCAAACATGACCCAGTAAACAATCGTGGTTGCTACACCACATCCAACACCGCCTAATTCAGGTGCACCAAACTTGCCGTACACGAAAATCCAGTTTAGAGGAATGTTGAGCAGCAAACCGATAAAGCCAATAACCATTGCCGGTTTCGTCAATGACATACCATCCGTAAAGCTTCTAAGCGTTTGGAAAAGTAAAAAAGCGGGTACTGCTAGTATAACGGCATGAATGTATCCCACCGTTTTTTCAGCCATCAGTGCTTCAACATCCATCAGCCCGAGAATAAACTGGGTTTGAAGCAGGACTGCAATTATCGGCACACTGATCAGCAATGCCAAAACGACGCCTTGCTGAATTTCAAACGGGATTTTCACTCTACGACCAGAGCCATTTAACTGTGCGACAACAGGGACCAATGCCATTAATAAACCCACCCCAAACAAAATGGATGGTAGCCAAATACTTGAAGCGACAGAAACCGCAGCCATGTCGGTGGCGCTAACGCCGCCAGCCATTACGGTATCAACAAACCCCATACCAGTTTGAGCGACAGATGCGATCAATACCGGGGTCGCCAATTTGATAAGACTTGATGCTTCTTCTTTATAGCGATGCACGAAAAATACTCCAGAGCGGAACAATAAGTTGAAAGAATGAGAGTACTCGAGGGCAAAAGATGTGGTGAACGGATCTGATGGTTGATTTTAGTCACGATAAGGTGAAAAAATGCCTCGGAGAAACTCCGCGCAAATGATAAACAATTGTATGTTTATATTCCATAGCTAGGTAGTGAATAGTCGATAACACTGACTGGACGCTCTCCAAGCTAAGGATACGCTTTTACTGAGAACAGCAGCGAATCATGGTAATGTTGAAGTATGCATGAGAACAAACCAGTGTTCATTAAGCCATGGCTTTATCGTCTGCGGTCTTTATTTCCGACCTGTAGCGCAGTGTTTAGGGCTTAGTCTTCGACTACAGTTGGTATTAAATCAATAGGTAAAAAGAAATGTTTACAGGAATAGTTCAGGGTACGGCGAAGGTCGTTAAAATTGATAAAAAAGAACGCTTTCAAACGCACGTTGTCGAGTTAAGCGATGAACTTTGTAAAGGGTTAGAAATTGGTGCATCCGTTGCACACAACGGATGTTGTCTAACTGTGACTAAGATCGAAGGCAACCTTATCAGTTTTGATTTAATGCAAGCGACATTGGCTCTTACTAATTTAGGTCGGCTGGTGGAAGGGGATAGCGTAAACATTGAGCGCGCGGCTAAGTTTGGTGACGAAATAGGCGGGCATGGTATGTCTGGTCATATTAGTTTAACGGCAGATATTGTCGATATCATCGATACGCCCAATAACCGCACGATTTGGTTCCAACTGCCGCAAGAATCAATGAAATATGTATTAGCGAAAGGTTACATTGGTTTAGATGGCTGCTCGCTAACTATTGGTGAAGTTGAAGCGTGTCGTTTTTCGGTACACCTAATTCCAGAAACCTTGCAGCGAACGCTTTTCGGAGTGAGACAAGTAGGGGAGCGTGTTAATATTGAGTTTGATCCTCAGACTCAAGCAATTGTTGATACTGTTGAGCGCGTTCTTGCAGCAAAACAGCTTTAGAATGAGAAAAAGGAGCCTAGTGCTCCTTTTTCATTTAAGCGTTTTTATATTTCTGATGTTCACATGCTCGAGCTGTTATTCGTAATTGTCATCGATAAATAGTTCGACCTTATCTTGTAACTCATCCACTCGCATATTTAGGTGGATAGCGTGGCAACAAGCTGGGCAATCATCATAAAACTCTTGGTCACCATTACTTGCATCTAATGTAATGCCGATAGAGTGTCCGCAATGCGGGCACTTTACATACCTTTCGGTATAATTTTTCATACAACAACTCCTAATCTCGCAGGGCTTTTAAACACACTATTCATCAATGAAGTACAGCCCTTTACTTACTTTGCCTACAAGGAAAATAGGCACAATCCAAAGTTAAGTCTCCTTTGATATTAGGCAGAGTTGTTGCTAATTGAGTCGAAATAAGTACAAAACTTGACCCCAAACTCAACCTTGAGCTTAGGGTGATTTTCTGTAGTGATGTGCCTCGAGATTTTACATCTTGAAATATGCAGTGGCTTCCAAATTAATAAGAAATGATTTTATTAATAACCAGTTGAGCCTGTTCCAAGTAATGGCCGCCAAACAAATTACAATGGTTGAGAACATGGTAAAGGTTATAGATATCTTTACGTTCCTCATAGCTTGAAGAAAGTGGCATAACCGATTCGTAGCCTTGATAAAATTCTGGCTGAAATCCACCAAGAAGCTCTGTCATCGCAATATCACACTCCCTGTCCCCCCAATAGCACGCAGGATCGTAACAGATAGGACCGAATGCAGTGAGTGCCGCATTTCCATTCCATAAATCGCCATGCAACAAAGAAGGTTTCGGAGCATGGTTTGCTAGCCGCTGTTTTACGACGTCGATAAAGTTATCGATATCAACCAAGGTGACGCCTTTTTCTTTAAGGAGCTGTAATTGCCAACCTATGCGTTGCTCAGCAAAGAATACACACCATTTCTTGTGCCATTTGTTGGGCTGTAGAGTCGAACCGAGATAGTTGTCGGTATCAAAACCAAACTCTTTTTGCTCGCCCCACTGGTGTAGGTGAGCTAATTGCTGCCCAAATTTAAAGCTGTTGGGACCATCTTCTAATGGTTTCGTTGGAAGGTAGTTAAGAATTAGGAATGAGGCATTTTTGGTTTTACCAACCAATACCACCTCAGGTACAAATAGGGTTGATGTTTCACGCAAAAGATGCAGGCTTTCAGCTTCTACCTCAAATTTAGACAAAAACTCGCGATCGTTAATTTTCACAAAATAACGTTGCTCGCCATCATTGATCATGTAGCTTTCACTGATATCCCCACCAGACAGCCTTACTTTTTCCGTGATCTGGTAATCGAACAATAAAGTATCAGAAAGCTGTTGCGATATTGCTTGCCACATACAAAACCTCGCGAATCTATTTGACCACCAATAGTTTAGGATAAATAGCAGGGAGTTGGCGCTATGTTGAGCATACTTAGTAAAGAAACCTTCCTCTTAGTGTAGTCAATTTGTATAAATGTGAATCAAATCGCTTATAAGCCTCTGATTTGTTGGCTTAGCATATGGAGATGAACGTTTACAACAGGTATTATGATTTTTTTGACGTTAGTTCCATTGGTGGCATGAAAATACTGATATGTGATGACTCAGCTGTTGCAAGAAAGCTTATTGCGCGTTCTATCGTACAAGATACATCATTGCATCTTATTGAAGCGCAAGATGGTTATGAGGCGCTTAATATTCTTGCTGAGCAAAATATCGATATTTTGTTTCTCGATTTAACGATGCCTATAATGGATGGTTTTGAGGTCCTCGAATCATTACCTGTTAGTCAGTACCCGACCAACATCGTCATTATTTCTGGAGATGTTCAACAAGAGGCAAAACAGCGCTGTCTCGATCTTGGTGCTCAAGCTTTTATCGCTAAGCCTCTGACAGAAGAGCAGGTGCTCCCACTATACGAACAATTAGGACTGCATTATGCGTTCAAACCTAGTCATTCGGTTGATTCTAAAAACCAGGGTTGCGAAGAGCTTTCCTTACTAGCCAAATTCCGTGAAATTGCGAACATTGCCCTTGGTAAAGGGGCTGCGATTATGGCCGACCATTTACATGAGTTCATACAACTTCCTGTTCCTCATGTTGGACCGTTGTCCTACGGCGAGCTTCATATGACACTGGTTGATGTGGTTGGGCGTGACAGTTCCGTTGCGGTAGCGCAGAGGTTTGTCGGTGGTGGTATTCACGGAGAGGCACTGGTGTGCTTACGTGGTAGGGATATCAATCAGATTGGGGAAAAATTAGGTTACCTCCTTGAGTTTACGCCTCATAATGAAATCATCTTGAATATCTCTAACCTACTGGTTTCGTCATTTCTCACATCATTGGGCGATCAACTCGACAAGCAGTTCTCACTTCGTCAGCCAGGCATTGTGGATACCTTAACACCTTATTGTGAAGAGCAAGGCGAGTTGGGTGAGCTCTTTACTATCGAATACACCTACATGGCAGAAGCGCTCGATTTCGAGTGCGAGGTACTGTTTTTAATTGATAAGCCATCCGTAGAAATAATCTATGAAATCATGGAGCTAATCTAATGTCCGATATCACGCTGGACATAGCAGACTTTCATTGGGTCACACAAATTCTCGATACGATGGATTCAGGGCTTATTGTTTTGGATCAAGAGTATAAAGTGTGTGTGTGGAACAGTTTTATGCAGTCATACAGTGGCATTCTATCACAAGAAATTCTTGGTGAATGTTTATTTGAGCATTTTGAAGAGCTGCCAAGAACTTGGCTAGAAACCAAGATAAAAGCTGCCGCCGATCTGGAAACTCGTTCTTTTTCTAGCTGGGAAAACCGACCGTATCTTTTTAAGTTCAACAATTTTTCTCCGGTTTCAAACAGCAGTGATTTTATGTATCAAGATATCGTGATCACGCCGTTAATTGGGCTCTCAGGAGAGGTCAGCCACATAGCGATTCAAGTCAATGATGTTTCTGAAACTGCGAGAAATCGCATTCATTTGAAAGAAACAAATCAACATTTGTCGGAAATCAGTCGCAAAGATGGTTTAACAGGTTTATTTAATCGCGCTTATTGGGAGCAATCATTGAAAGATGAGTTTGCTCACTTAAAAGTTATCGACGGACCATGCTCATTAGTAATATTCGATATCGACCACTTTAAGAAGGTGAATGATACTTATGGTCACCCGACAGGGGACGAAGTCATTCGTCGAACCTCTGCCTTGTTGAGAAAAACAGCAAGAAGCAGTGACATCTGCGGTCGTTTTGGTGGTGAAGAGTTTACCGTACTACTTCCTCACACAAACCAGGAGCAAGCTTGCTATTTCGCAGAGCGTTTGCGCAAAAGAATTGAGCAAGAGATCGTGAAAGTGGAAGATTTTTTGATTAATTACACGATAAGTATTGGTGTTTGCGAGTATAAGCCTTATTTTGAAACTCACACTCAATGGTTAAAGAGTGCCGATGCTGCGCTGTATCGTGCAAAAGAAAATGGTCGTAACCAAACCTGTTTGCATGAAAATGGCTGAAATATAAAAAGGTTTGAAGAAACCCTGTATCCGAATTCAGTGAAGCAAAGCTCAATTGTTTGAAAATCATCCAGTTGGTTCGTGAATGTTTGTTAATATGAAATAAGTTAATGAAATTTTCTCGGCATGTCTTACTATTGAAACTATTCTGCTTTCAGCTTCGAAGGCTTGCAATAAACGGAGAAAAACAGTGGTTTTAGAAACCGATGGATATCTCGCTCTTATCGAGCACTTGTCTCTAAATCTAGATATTTTTACGACCGAAATTGGCGACACTGGATCCGAAAGCATCGAAGATGTTGTCACCGATATGGTGGCTTCAAACATCATGGCGATTTTTGAGCAAAATCCAGAACTTCACTCGAGCGTACGTTTCAAATTGTTAAAAGAGGCTGATGCAGTTGTTGAAGATCTTGGTGAGATATTGGCTGGGGTATGGCATAAAAAAGCGACCAATGAACAGATCACGTTCCTTGATGAATACATCGCTCTGGTCAAAAATCTGTTCGATAATGCTGTTGCGACTTACGACTGATATTGTTTTAACTTACAGCAATGTCCGGTTAAGAGTAAGAAGAGTTACATTGTAACTCTTCTTATTTGCCAAAACTTAGATGCCCAGTATGGGTTGTCGATTCTTGAAATAATCACACCTCTAGACGTCGATGCATGCATGAACTGCTTGTTACCCAAGTAAATTCCGACATGATAAGTTGTACGTCTTGTTTTAAAAAACACTAGATCCCCTTGCTTGGCATCCGTCCAACTTAACTCCACACCTTGCGTTGATTGCTGCCTCGTTGTCCTTGGTAAAGAGAGCTGATAAGCCTCAATAAACGCTTTTTGTACAAATGCTGAGCAATCAATTCCAGATTTCTGTGTCCCGCCTAAGCGATAAGGCGTGCCGTGCCACTCTGTGTAAAACTCGAACAAGTCGGGGTTGTCCGACAATAGCTGATTTGTAGGTGCTGTCACTTGAGCTTGCTCACTAGGCTCAGGCCCAGAAGAGCAGGCGCTTAGTAGCACACTGATTATCAAAGGAAAATATACTCGACGCAAATCACCACCTGTCATCTCTATGACTCACAACTGAAATATTAGTGTCATAACCAATCCATAGTATGGGCTGCAAATCACGGTTTTGTCTCACAAATGTGACGGAATCACTGCAGAACCGATTCAACCTTAAGAAAGAATAAAAATTGATTATGGCAAAGCGAAAACGCTCACGCACATCACTTTCACTGATTCAGGCTGTCAGTGCAACATTTTTAACTATCATTGCTCTTGTTATAGCCCTTTCTGTCTCAAGTTTCAAAGGAATGGAACAGGTAGGGGAACAATTTGAAGACTTGTCGCAAAAAGCATTACCAATCGCGATGGCAAACGCAAAGTTAACCAGGAATGTATTGGAGATGGTTAAGCTACTCAACCATGGTATGCAGATTACTGAGCCGAAAGAGTTGCCTCTCATAAAAGAGCAAATCGACTCTCTTGCAACTCAAAGCACAACTTTGGTTGTGAAAGCGTCTGGTGTAGCTCAGCAACTCTCGGAGGAGTTAGACACCAAACTAGCGCGTTTACATAACATCACGCAGTCCATTTTGTTGAAGCAATCTTCGGTGATACAAATTCAAATGGATATTGATGCCGCTGTTGGTGGTTTTCGCTATGGGCTTAGCTCTATCGGCCCGGAAATGAATCGAATCAGTTCGTTCCTTAGTGCTGATAATCCTGAGTCGAGCGATGCCGCTAACCGTTTCATTGCTTCTGCAAGCTCAATGGAAAGTACGTTCTTAGTCATGATGATGCACTCAGAATTAAACAAAGCCGAAAAAGAATACCGAGAAATGCGAAATCGCATAGCAGGTATTAAACTCGCCTATGAAGACTTCCAATCTTTCCATCCTGAAGTAAGTGAATATGCAAGCTTAACCGCACCATATGAGATGGTGAAACAAGGCTTTAGTGAAAAGGGCGTGCTGCGTTTGATCCTCGCCAAACTAGAACAAGGGGAATTGCAACGTTCAGAGTTTAAACAGGCTTCGATGCTTGCGGATGAAACCATGCGGTTACTTGATCAAATCTCCCAAACCGCTGGTCAGTTGATCGATGAAAAGGAGCGGGTGGTCAACGAGACCATTGAATCGGTGAGCGTTGTGCTCGTGTTTGCGGCGTGTGTGATTTCTTTTATTATTCTGGTTACTTGGTTTAGTCTCAAGTCATGGACAAACCGAGGGCTAAGGAATGTACTAACGCGTCTTTCAGCACTTACCGAACATGATTTTCGTGACAAGGCAGAAGAAGTTGGCCCCTATGAGCTGAAAGAAGTAGCACGAAAGTTGAATCAAGTAATCGATTCCACACATGACTCCATTCAAACGGTGACGCGCAATTGTGAAACGCTTTATCAGACGGCAGAAGTAAGCCACAGTGCAGCCGAACAAACAAGTGATGGGTTGGCAACACAAAATGAAGCGTTGTCGAGTATGATCACGACCATAACGCAGCTTGAAGCCTCTATTCGTGAAATAGCAATGGTGACAAATGCATCTTCACAGGACTCGCTCCTTGCAACCCAACACACTGAAAAAGGGGTTCAAGTCGTGGAACAAAACCGCGAACGTTTGGAGTCATTAGAAAGCTCTTTGGATGTAAATGAACAGTCAATGTTAGAGCTAGACCAGCGTGTTAAACAGATTCGTGAAATGGTGGATATGATCAGTGGGATCGCGGACAACACCAACTTACTTGCTCTCAACGCGGCAATAGAGGCTGCCCGTGCTGGTGAGCAAGGGCGTGGATTTGCGGTTGTCGCTGATGAAGTTCGCAAACTTGCAAGTGATACCTCTCAACAAACTACGAACATCCGAGAAATGATGAGCGAGCTTATTACTGCCGCAGAGCGCTCGCGCCAAGCAGTTAATGATTCAAGAGAAGAAATGACCCACGCGCTACAGTCCAGCAATGAAGTGAAATCGACATTCTCTGATATCAACCTCGCGGTTAAGCACATTCAAGAACGTGTTGAGCAAATCTCAGTTGCTACAGAAGAACAAGAACGAGCGACGGCAGATGTATCTCAATCCATCACACATATTTCTGATCTTGGCGAACGCACAAAGCTGCAGCTTGAGTCTATGGTTGAGAGTTCTGAGCAAGTGGCGGAAATTGCTGGGCACCAGCAAGCAATGCTGCACAAGTATGAGCTTCATCAGACCAAGTAAATGAGATGTTTCCACCGACTAAAAGCAGAACCTCGGTTCTGCTTTTTTGTTACGGCTACTCATTTAATGGCTCCTATTTGCATCGCAAAAGTGAGTTACATCTCATCTCGTTCATTTCTAAAGGGTTTAGTTATCACAACGTGATGTTAATGCTTTGTTCGAGGGACTCGTTGACTAGAATGTCGCCAGAATTCAAAGGAATGAATCATGCAGCTTCATGCGATTTTTTTATATCCAGAGAAAGCTAAAGCCATAAGAAGGAGTGGTTTTGTGATCGATAAAGTTTGCCCCGTCGTTCTACGTAATCAAAATCAAGAGATCCTACTTTTTAAACATCCGTTGGCGGGTGTTCAGCTCGTCAAGGGCACTGTTGAAGTGTTTGATGAAAGTTACATCATAGCGGCCAAGCGGGAGCTCGCTGAGGAGTCTGGTATCACACATGTTCGTTCCGCACGATATTTATGCTCATGGGACAGTGGCTTTCAAAATCAAGCATGGCATTTTGTTTTGTGTGAGTGTGCTGATCTCGCTAATTCATGGCTGTTTCATACGCAAGACGATGGTGGACATGATTTCGCGTTCTTCTGGCACGATGTCGAGAGCGGCCTTCCCGCGAATGCACATACTGTGTTTCAGCGCGGGCTGGAAAAGGTACGAGAGTTGCTAAACCAAGGCGTGATTTAAAGGAGGATTCTGTCGTTGCATTGGCGGATTTGGGACAATGACAAAGCAAACACTATGCTTCTACTAGAAGCAAATAAAGAAGGTAGAGTAGCCGTTATTGTTCTCATCGTGTTGATAATGGCACTGTCGATCTCAAAAATGGCGATGAGATTACAAATGTTTAAGTGACTTCTATATGCTTTGCTCATTCATTCAGATAAGGAAACGGTAATGGATAAATTCGTCTTGTTTCTCTTATGCCTTTTTATGACAGTTGGCGGAGTGGTTCATCTTTATGACAACATTGTTGGTGGCTTTTTACCTTACGATTTTGCGCCACGCTGGTTGAATATGTATTGGAGCGCTTTGGGACTATTGGACTTATTAGCAGCGTATCTATTGGTCAAGCATCGCCGCTCTGGCATAGTCGTTATGTTATTGATTCTTATAACCAATGTTATCTTTAGTTCCCACGCTCACTATACATTAGAAATATTAGATAACAACGTCGCCCTACAAATGAAGACACTGTTTTTAGGGTTCTCATTTGGGGTATCTATCTGGTTATGGAATGCGCGAAAACATAGTCAATCGCGCCAAATATTTCGTTAATTATTATTTTCACAACACTCGATTAAGGATTGTAAACAGGGACTCGTTATGAACGATTTTAAAGACTTGGCCAGTTTTGCTGGTTTCAGCGTACTGACAGGTTTGAGCTTTGCCACCACTTTCTTCAGCCTTGCTTTTCTATACAGCTCAATAGAGGCACAGCAAGTAATGAACACCAATGCTTTGGCATGTGCAGTGCTTGGTGTTGTTGGTTTATTTGTTGGTATTACTCAGCTAAACAAAAAGCGTCAGCTGGCAGAAAACTAATCTGTTCTTACACATCATGAGGATGAAGTAGTGTTTAACTGGGGTTTAGGCTTGGTCTATTCGTTTTGTTGACATACTTCATCCAACAATATTTTTTCAACCATTACTTCTTCTCTTTATTGTAGCGAAAGGGCTGCGTTAACAGCTTATCTAATCTTTGCTCTTCTTCGTCTCTAATTTCCGGCACACCAATAACAACATCTTCATGACCCAACTTAGGCTGAGCTCGGTATGTCCCAAAAAAGCGGTCCCAAACTGAAAGGAAAAAACCAAAGTTTGAGTGGGTCTCTTTTACTATCACTGAATGGTGCACGCGATGCATGTCTGGTGTAACGATGACGTTTCGCAGTTTTTGGTCCATAGATAAAGCCAGTTTTGCATTACTGTGATTAAACATCGCGCTCGCATTAAGCACAATTTCAAATACCACAATTCCGATAGGTGAAACACCTAAGATAAACACGGCTGCAATTTTTACTCCCATTGAAATGATTATTTCGAAGGGATGAAAGCGTGCGCCTGTAGTGACGTCTATGTCGAGATCGGCGTGATGCATTCGGTGAACCTTCCACAGCGGTTTTACATGATGAAAGACAACATGCTGAGCGTAAATGACGAAATCAAGCAAAATGACGGTTAGGAAAATGTTTAACCAATCGGGGAGGGACAGAATATTCAGCAGCCCCCATTGTTGCTCCTGAGCTATGACCGCAGCTTGAAAGGCGGCGATAGGCATGATTAAAGCAATAACTAGGCTGTTAAAAGCAACCAATGACAAGTTATTGACCCAGCGAAACCTGCGCGAAGCGGTCAGTGTTTTTCTAGGCAATTTGTTCTCCCAAATGGCACAAAGCAATAATACGCCAAGGAAAAAGCCTAATCTGAGCCATGAGGGTTCTTGAAATGTCGTTTCTGTCACTGTCATTCCCTTATTTATTTCTTTATCTATGACCGAGATAAGTGTGAAATTATTTCAACACACTGCTGATGGGCTTATCTTGAGGAGAAACCATAATATCAGTAGAATCGCGCTCTACTTTTTACTTGGCATTACTTACCATGAGAATTCACGCTTTCCACCGTTTATATCAGTACCGACAATCTATCTCAACCAAGCCTTTCAACGCGCGTGGATGTAAAGTGGTTCGTTGCCAATATTGCCAGGTTTCTGAGCAACACTGTTTGTGCGACCTTCAGCCAAACATTAAGGCTAATATTGCATGTATGTTGATTGTTTCTGAAAACGAAGTATTTAAGCCAAGTAATACCGGTCGTCTAATCGCTGATACGATTCAAGAGACTTACGTGTATCAATGGAACCGAACAGAACCGTCTGAAGAGATGCTAGCGCTACTACAGGATGACAGTTACCAACCGGTGATTGTATTTCCTGCAGACTATGTGGATGATCCCTCTCGTTTAATTGAAGATCTAGAGCCAGGGCGATTGGTAAAAGAAGATGTCGAGAACAAAAAATGGTTGCTGATCTTTATTGATGGTAGCTGGCGTGAGGCGCGAAAGATATTCCGTCGTTCTGATTTTCTTAAATCTTTGCCTGTGCTTTCCATTGAGCCGGAATCTCTGTCTGAATACATCATGCGCCGCTCCGAGAATGAGCAGCATCTTTCAACCGCCGAAGTCGCGACATTAGTTTTAAAACAAGCTGGTGAGCCGAAAGCTGCGGAATGCCTTCAATTGTGGTTTGAAGCCTTCAGAGAAACTTACATGCTGAGCAAGACTCGAGTCAAAAACGACCCTAACCAGCCACACTTGAAACGTTTCAAAGAGTGGATGAAAACCGAGAGCTGACTCTAAGGAATGAGCTTTTGTTGATGGTATGTTGTTCAACTGGCTTCGGTGAGGGGATAAATCTGCATTCGGTCACGGTTTGCAGGCGTACAGATATGGATAATGCCATCAGTTTATACTTTTGACTCTAGCCATTTTTGAGAGTCGTTTGAAGCATTTTTTAGGAGAGAAATACATGTATTACGGCTTTGATGTCGGCGGCACTAAAATTGAATTTGGTGCATTTAACGAGAAGCTTGAGCGTGTAGCGACGGAACGTGTACCTACACCAACAGACAACTACGAGCTGCTGGTTGATACCATTGCGGAATTGGTGAACAAATACGATACAGAGTTTGGCTGCGAAGGTACGATTGGTCTTGGCCTACCAGGTATGGAAGACGCCGATGATGCAACGGTACTAACAGTTAACGTTCCTGCGGCAAAAGGCAAACCACTTCGTGCTGATCTGGAAGCTAAAATCGGTCGCAGCGTAAAAATTGAAAACGATGCAAACTGTTTCGCGCTTTCTGAAGCCTGGGACGAAGATCTTCAAGATGAACCATCTGTACTAGGTTTGATCCTTGGTACTGGTTTTGGTGGCGGCTTTATCTACGAAGGCAAAGTATTCTCTGGCCGCAACCACGTAGCGGGTGAGGTGGGTCACACACGTCTTCCTATCGACGCATGGTTCCACCTAGGCGAAAACGCACCATTACTGGGTTGTGGCTGTGGCAACAAAGGCTGTTTAGATAGTTACCTATCGGGTCGTGGTTTCGAGCTTCTTTACGCGCATTACTACGGCGAAGAGAAGAAAGCGATCGACATTATTAAAGCGCACGCAGAGGGTGAGGAGAAAGCAGTAGAGCACGTCGAGCGCTTTATGGAGCTGCTAGCGATCTGCTTTGCAAACCTGTTTACTGCAACAGACCCACACACCGTTGTACTTGGTGGAGGCTTATCTAACTTCGAATTGATTTACGAAGAGATGCCAAAACGCATCCCTAAACACTTATTGTCTGTGGCTAAGTGTCCTAAGATCATCAAAGCAAAACACGGTGATTCAGGTGGTGTACGCGGCGCTGCGTTCTTAAACATCAAGTAGCGACTGAAACCTTACTCGATACAAAGTAAGAAATTTAAAGCCCCGTTTAGACCATCAAGGTAAAACGGGGCTTTTTACTTATAATCGAAGTAACTCATATACCTAAGTAATTTCGGTATGCTCGGGTATGGATCATGAACAAAAGTAGCATGCATAAAAACTCACGGCGAATCGTGAGTTTTCTGTTTGCAGCTAAGCTTATTTATTCTTTTTGCCTACGCCGAGGTTTTCTTTTTGAGCTAGGGTGATTTTACTAAAGCCTAACTTTCTGAAGTAGTTGTCGCGGTAGTTGCGCACTGCTTTAGTGTCAGACACTGCTTCGATTTGTTGCTCCATCTTTAGGAACTCAGTGATATCGATACCTTCGGCTTCTGCAACTGCTTCTTGAATGTTGCGGTGTTGCTGGTATGAGAACGTCAGTTCTTTGTCTTGGTCTTTGTAAGTGTAAAGAATGGTGCGAGCCATAGCTGTCTCTCTGAAAAGGTTTCTGTATTAAACAAAAAGGCCAGACTCGCTGACCTTTGAATTTCTAGTTTGAGCTAGATTCTGCCTTGAAGTGGGATAATTGTCACGCTTTCTCCCGCTTTTACTGTATCAATAGCTGGGGAGATTTCGATCAAACAGTTCGCCTCACTCATTGAACGCAGAATACCAGAACCTTGCTTGCCTGTTGTACGAACGGTTAAACGGCCAGTTTCATCCAGCTCATAGACGCCACGGCTAAACTCGGTACGACCTTGGCGAGAGCGCAGATTTTCTGTCGCAATGGCACTGACTTTGAGTGGCTTCCAACCTTGTTCACCTTGCATCTTACGCAGAGCAGGCTCAACAAAGTTGATGAATGAAACCATCACCGCCACAGGGTTACCCGGCAAACCAAAGAAAGGCTTATCGTTGATTTGACCAAACGCAAGCGGACGACCAGGGCGCATGTTGATACGCCAGAAATCAATTTGCCCCAGCTTATCCAATGCCAGCTTAATGTAATCGGCATCGCCAACGGATACGCCGCCAGAAGTCATCACTACGTCGGCTTGCGCAGAAGCATTTTCGAGCGCTTCAATCATCAATTGCTCGTTATCTTCTAGAATGCCGAAATCCAAGATCTCGCAGCCGAGCTTTTCAAGCATGCCCATGATGGTAAAACGGTTGGAATCGTAGATAGAATTCGCTTTTTGCTCTGTTCCCGGCGCTTGTACTTCGTCACCGGTGGAGAATACGGCAACTTTCAATTTGCGGAACACATTCGCTTCACCAAAACCAAGCGAAGCGATCATGCCCATTTCTGGAGAGGCTAGGCGAGTGCCTGCGGTAAAGACGTCACTGCCGATAGTGAGATCTTCACCTGCTTGACGAACGTTTTGGCCTGCTTTGATATGCGCACCGTTAAAGGTGACCTTGTCACCTTCTTGAGAGGCTTGCTCACGCATGACCACTGTATCGCCGTTACGTGGTGTTGGTGCGCCAGTCATGATCTTAACTGCTTGACCAACTTCCAGAGGCTGATCGTAAGCATGGCCTGCCATCACTTCAGCAACCACTTGGTAGCTATCGCGGTCTACATCATCACTGCGGATGGCGTAACCGTCCATCGCGGAGTTGGTGTACTGCGGCACGTTTACTGGTGAAATGATATCTTCCGCGAGAACGCGGCCATAGGCGTTTTCAATCTTGCATGCTTCTATTTCCGAAACCGTGTTCACCAAAGAAAGGATTTTTTCTTGGCCTTGAACCACAGAAAGGAAAGCCGGAGAAAGAGTGTCGCAACATGCGGCGTCTTTCTCTTTAGATTTTGGTGCTTTTGCATCTTGAACGTATTGAAGAACAAATTGAGCGATGGCATCCAAATCATTGATGTTCATTTGAGGGAGCTCAGAATCTAACTCCGCACTGTCGGAAGCGATAGCAATGATGTTTTCATCGTGAGGGTAAAGCCAAGGTTTACCCACTTCTTCACGGTGCAATTCAATTTTAGGAAACGCGATGTTTTTACAGCCTTCGACCAAAACTACATCGAGCTTGTCTTCATCAAAACGAGTTAAGAGGTATTCAAACTCCGCTTCGGCTTCTGGCGTTTCTGTCATTAACGCAAAACGGTTGCGAGAAGCAATCAGCATTTGAGACGCGCCGGCTTTGCGTAAACGGTAGCTGTCTTTACCCGGCTTATCGACATCGAAGTTGTGGTGCGCATGTTTTAGCATGCCAATGCGTAAACCTGCTTCAGTCAGCTTTGGCAATAGGGCTTCAAGTAGCGTGGTTTTGCCTGTGCCTGAATAAGCTGCAAAACCAAGAATAGGAATGTTTAGCGTGTGTTTCATGATTCTAATTGTCCAAATTGCGCCAGTTCTTCCGGAGTGTTCAAGTTGACGAAACAGTTTGGTGAGTCGCTAAAGTCAACGTAACTGGTGTTGCACTCTTTGTAGAGCAGAATGATTTTGCGGTCGCCACGTTCTAAAAATGCGGTGAGTTTTGGCAGTACGCGCTTGTGGTAGAGCGTGAAAACAGGTTGCTGATGGTCACCATCATGAGCGACCAAAATATCGCTGTCTTCTTTGACTGCCTGGCAGAAACGCTCGACAAGGTCGGTGTTAATTTGTGGGCTATCGCAAGGTACAAATCCGACCCAGTCAGTTTCAGCATGCATCAAACCCGCGTGAATACCGCCCATAGGTCCAGGGAAATCTTTGAATTGATCACTAAATACGAAACCAAATTTGCTGTACGCATCTTGGTTTCGATTGGCATTAATTAAAATGCGTGGTGTTTGTGGAGATAAACGTTTAATAACGTGTTCGATGAGTGGCTTCTGATTTAATTCAATCAGACCTTTATCTTTTCCACCCATACGGCTGGCTTGGCCACCAGCCAAAATGACCCAACTAGTTTGTGTTGGTTGAAGCATATGCATTCTCTTGGGATGTTTCTTTTGGTATGACATACAACAGAGGAGACTCTATCAAAGTCTTGTCTTTAATCCACCACTGTTTTTTACATAAGTCGGTCAGTGCGTTGGTTTGATGGCTTGTCACCACGATACTGGAACCTCGATCCAAAAGATCTTTCGCCATCACCACCAATCGCTCAATGGACTCTTGGTCTAAAGACGCACTTGGCTCATCCATCAATAAAATCGACGGTTTTAAGATCCAAGCTCTTGCCATGGCAACACGCTGTTTTTCACCGCCGGACAACACGGAGATATGTTCGTCCGCTAATGTTTCTAAACCTACCATGCGTAGTGCGTGAATAACTTGAGCTCGCTTATCTTTTGGTGTGTCTTGTTGATATTTCACTCCATAGACTACGTTCTCATAAGCAGTGCCGTCAAAAAGGTAAGGAGATTGATGGAGATAAATCACATCGACACGGCCGTTGCGGCGCGTCAGTCTTTTCAGCCACGTATCTTTTGGTGCAACAACATCGCCAGTAGAAGGTTTTAGCAAGCCAGCAAGGATTTTGAGTAGGGTAGTTTTGCCCACACCATTGTCACCCTTGAGATAAATGGCATCATTTGGGCCGATGGCTAACTCAGGGATGTGAAAAAGCACACGCTCTTTAAAGCGCATGGATAACTGCTCGGCGGTGATTTTTATAGTCATAATGCGCCTCTACATGGGGTTAATGGTGAGTCGTTTGTTTGCTTCATGTTTTATGTTCTGAGGTAGCCTTTGCCTCTCATGCTTGATAAGAAGAAGTTTAGTGCCAACGCTAAAGATAGTAATACAATTCCTAATGCAACTCCTTGCGCAAAAGCACCTTTGCTGCTTTCCATTGCGATAGCGGTCGGAATATTGCGCGTCACGCCCATAATGTTTCCGCCTACCATCATTGAGCAGCCCACCTCGGTTACGATACGTGAGAACCCGGCAATGATAGCTGCAAGTAGAGGAAAGCGGGTTTCCCAAATCATCGTAGCGGCCACGCGCGAAATGGAGACGCCTAGGGTGATGGCGGTTTCCACTGCACGACGGTCGCTAGATTGCAATGCACCATGCATCATCGATACCAAAACAGGGAAGCAGATCACCATTTGGCCGAAGATCATCGCCTTCTGAGTGAACAGCATTTGCCAGTCTCCCCAAGGGCCAGCGCGTGATAGCAACATATACAGCAAAAGGCCAATCACGACGGTAGGAACCGCTTGCAGCGTATTCACGATCGACAGCAAGAACCATTTGCCGCGAAAGTCGGTATACGCCAGTACAAAGGACATTAAAATAGCCGGCAATACCACTAAGGATATTGCCGTGATAGAAACACTAAAGGAGACCGCGACGATCTCCCATAGGTCTGCATCAAAATTCACCAATAAGCGAAGCGCTTCCAGTGTTGTATCAGCAAGATTCATATTGCGTTATTTGATCTCAGCATTCGCAACAAACAGTTGTTTACCGTTCAGGCGGAAACCATTGATAAGTTCCTGACCGCGAGGGTTCACCAACCAATCACTGAAAGCTTTTGCGCCTTGGTAGTTGATTGTTGGGTAACGCTCAGGGTTAACAAGAATAACTTGGTACGGGTTAAACAGTTTTTCATCGCCTTGGAACAGAATTTCTAGATCCAATTTGTTTTGGTAAGCCAACCATGTACCGCGGTCTGACATTGTGTAGCCTTGCATTTCAGACGCCATGTTCAGAGTTGGGCCCATACCTTGACCTACGCTGCGGTAGCCACCAAAGTTTGGTTCGATTTTAGTTTGAGCCCAAAAGCCCATTTCTTTTTTGTGCGTACCAGAATCATCGCCGCGAGAGATGAACGTTGCATTTTTGTTCGCGATCTCTTTGAACACATCTAACACGCTTTCGTCATCTTTGATTTTTGCTGGGTCTGCTTTAGGGCCAACAATCACAAAGTCGTTGTACATCAGCTTACGAGGTAGAACGCCGTAGCCTTTCTCAACGAATGTGCCTTCGGCTTTTGGTGCGTGAGTCATCACCAAATCTACGTCACCGTTTTCGCCCATTTTTAAGGCTTTACCCGTACCTGCAGCAATAACATCGACTTTGTAGCCCGTGTCTTTTTCAAATTGTGGAAGCAGGTAATCAAGTAAACCTGAATGGTAAGTACTGGTTGTGGTTGCAAGGCGAACATGTTCTCCGTCTTGAGCAGAAAACGCAGAGTAACTTACAAGCGTGATAGACGTTGCAGCCAGAGTTAGCGCAATTTTTTTCATTTTTATGTGTTCCTTTCCAATGATTCTTTGGAATCTCTCCAGGTTTTAGGGAGAAGCCTTTTTGGACGAGAGCGATTAGCGTAATACGCAAGTTGTCTTAGGGTGTTGGAATAAGCAAACATCAACATCCTGAGATCACTTAAATGCGCTCCGTATCCACCTTATAGCAAACAAGATGCCAACCTTTTACAAGCTTAAAGTGCTTGGTTTATGCACTAAATCATGGGGTTATTTGCATAAAAGTTTGCGTTGGTACAAAATGTCGCACTTTTTGTAGGGTATCTCTGTTTAAACTTGGTACACTCTGTCCCATCGAAATCCATCTGGGGTAAATATGTCTACTCAATCCCATCTTAGTACAAACCAACAATATAGCGCCTTTTCCGTACTGGTCGTCGATGATGAATTAGGCATGCAAGCCATCTTGAAAAAGGCATTGGGTAAGCTTTTTTCACATGTCGATACAGCTGGTAGCATCGAAGAAGCAGAACAACTGCGTAATTCTCGACATTATGATCTGATCTTACTGGATATTAATCTGCCAGGGCGTTCTGGAATTGAGTGGGAAGAAGCGTTTGAAGATGATGACAAACGTGCCGATGTGATTTTTATGACGGGTTATGCGGATTTAGAAATTGCCATTCGAGCGCTACAGCTCGGTGCTTCCGACTTTATCCTCAAACCATTCAACCTTGAGCAGATGTTAAAAGCGGTCAGTCGCTGTATGGATCGCCGTTTGAACGAACGCATGCAGTACGCCATGACACGCGATTACCAACGTCACAATACCTCAGAGATCATCGGCGGCTCAGAAAAAACGCGTCTGCTTAAGCAACTTATTAACCAATTTGCACCATCACGCGCTTCTGTTTTGGTGGAAGGTGAGTCGGGTACGGGTAAAGAACTAGTTGCACGAGGTATCCACCAGGCGAGTGGGCGAACGGGCCCGTTTGTGCCAATCAACTGCGGCGCGATTGCACCAGAGCTTTTAGAAAGTGAGTTGTTTGGTCATACATCGGGCGCGTTTACCGGTGCAAAAAAATCGCGTGAAGGTTTGTTCCGTGTTGCGAACGGTGGCACCTTATTTCTTGACGAAATCGGGGAGATGCCACTTGCAATGCAGGCATCATTATTACGTGTGTTAGAGCAGCGTACGATTCGCCCTGTCGGTTCAGAAAGAGAGATCAGTATTGATGTCCGTATCGTAGCGGCAACCAACCGAAACCTGCAAGAAGAGGTCAATCAAGGTAATTTCCGCAGTGACCTCTATTACCGTTTAAACGTTCTGAAAATTGAAGTGTGTCCGCTGCGAGAGCGCAAAACCGACTTATTTGAGTTGGTGCCATTTTTCAGCAACATGCTGACGCGCGAGCTAGGTATGCCCGCGCCCAAATGGGCGCACGAGGACATGGAAGCCATGAGTGAGTACGATTGGCCGGGAAACATTCGTGAGCTGAAAAACTTGATTGAGCGTTGTATCTTGCTTGGCAAACCACCTGCACACTATTGGCGAGAGCTGAATGGCGGGCATTCACTGCCTAATGTATCGATTACTGTTTCTCACTCAGCTGAGTTACCAACCTTTAAAGAAGGCAAAGAATTTACTGGCGAGGGCTATCCAAACAGCTGGACGTTAAAAGAAGTCGAGAAAGCACATATTAAACAAGTCGTTAACTTGCACGAAGGCAACAAATCAGCCGCTGCTCGCGACTTGGGCGTAGCTCGCAAGACCTTAGAACGTAAATACAAAGAATGGGATTCTGAAGATGAGGAATATGCCGACTAACGGCCCACAGCACAAAGGATTGTCAAAATGGACGCACCGTTTTAAAACCATGGTGCGTTATCGTTTGTTATTCTTAACCTCTGCGCCGATTTTCCTCACGTTGTTAGCTCTGATCGGCATTACCATTTATTGGTCTATTCATTACACGTGGCAAAATGCGCTGCTTGATGTCTCGGAACGTCTTGGTGTTGCAAATAACAGTGTAACGTTGTTACAGCAAAAGCAAGCCAATTACGTGCGGGCGTTTGCCGATTCGTACGATTTCCGTATTCGCATTAATCAAGGAACGCCACAAGGTGACCTGCAAAAGTGGGTCACAGAGCAGAAGAAAAGATATGCTTTAGATTTTCTCTCTTTCCAACGCGTTAATTCCATGGAAAACAAATTCCGCTTTATGGATCTCACCAAGCGCGAATCGTTTTTTGATGTACTTAATAAAGAAGAACTCGAACGCCTCGATCCTGAACTCGCCAAACGAGCAGAAGTGCCTATTCTTGCTGATGGTGACAGGGAGGCGCGTGGGTTAGTCAGTCGAACCGTGATTCCGGTATACAGCCAAGCGAACGATTTGATCGGCTTTCTGGATGGTGGTTTGCTCCTTAACAATAGTACAGTGCTGGTGGATCAAATCCGCGATCTCATATACTTAAGTGATAATGACCGCCTTCGCCCTGTGGGTACGTTGACTGTGTTTCTCGATGATTTGCGTGTGAGCACCAACGTTCCTTTAGACAGCGATCACAGGCTAGGGCGCGCCATAGGAACTCGCGTGAGCGCAGAAGTGTATAACCAAGTACTTTCTAAGGGTGAACAGTGGGTTGATCGCGCTTATGTGTATGACGCTTGGTATATTACGGCGTATCAACCAATCAAAGACCAATACGACAATGTTATTGGTATGCTTTATACCGGTTACCTAATGTGGCCATTCGTTAAAGCCTACATGACCAACATTGCCGAAATCAGCTTGATTACGGTTATGTTATTGCTGGTTTCTGGCGTGATGGTATATCGCGGTTCTTATGATCTGTTTCGACCGATCGAACGCATTCATAAAGTGGTGAAGCAGGTCCAACAAGGTAAAGAAAAACGGATTGGCCCGTTAGGATTAGATGCCGATCATGAACTTGCGCAGTTAGCCAGACAGTTTGATGATATGTTAGACGCGCTAGAAGAGCGCAAAATTGAACTGAAAAACTCCGCAGCTCAACTTGAATGCAAAGTTCAAGAGCGTACGGCAAGCCTGAGAGAAAAAACCCAAGATCTTGAACTGCATATTCAATTGCTCAACCAAACCCGCGACAAACTCGTTGTTCATGAAAAACTGGCAGCGCTGGGAGAACTCACCGCGGGGATTGCTCACGAAATTAATAACCCAACCGCCGTGATTCTTGGCAACGTAGAATTGATCCATTTTGAATTGGGTGACGATGCAAGTCGAGTACAAGAAGAAATTGATGCGATTCACGCGCAAATTGATCGTATCCGCAATATCACACGCAGTTTATTGCAATACAGTCGCCAAGGCGGTGTTCAAGATGAAATCACTTGGCAACATGTCAATCCTATCATTGATGAAAGCATCACCTTGGTTAAAACTGGCACCAAGAAACGCGACGTTGAGTTTGTGACTGACCTACAAGCGCATACGTCCGTTGAGATAAACCGTCACCACTTGCTACAAATCTTAGTTAATTTGCAAATGAACGCCATTCACGCAATGAGCGGTAAAGGAACATTAACAGTAGTCAGTGAAGACTGGATTGAAGAGGGCGAAGTGAAAGGAGCCGCGATTCATGTTATCGATGAGGGCTGCGGTATTAAACCAGAAAACTTGAGTCGAATCTTCTCGCCATTTTACACAACTAAACGAGAAGGCACAGGGTTAGGGCTATCGGTCTCCCAAAGTATTCTCAGCCAAACGGGTGGTGAGTTAAAAGCAGAGTCTGAATGGGGAACAGGCAGTAAATTCAGTATTTATTTACCTAAAAAAGCCGAACTGATCCTAGAGGTGACGAACATCGCTTAGTCACTTTTTTGAAGTATTAATGGAAAAAGAGCCACTGACGATAGTGGCTCTTTTTTGTATTTAATGACGCATTTATGTTTACGCTTTTGCTTCTTAGAAACCTTACAATGATTTCACTTGGAGTGAATTAATAAAAACAACACTTGCAGTATGTAGCACGAACAAGTACCGTTGCCCGGTTTTTCTAAATACACCCCAATTGCTAAGGTAAAGGTTTTGATCTCCACAGCGAATATTACTCAACAATTCGGCGCTAAGCCGCTATTCGAAAACATTTCAGTTAAGTTCGGCGAAGGCAATCGCTACGGCTTAATTGGAGCTAACGGTTGTGGTAAATCAACCTTTATGAAGATCCTCAGCGGCGAGCTTGAGCAAACCAGCGGTAACGTAAGCTACGATCCAAACGAGCGCGTTGCAAAACTGAACCAGGACCAGTTCGCTTACGAAGAATTTACTGTAATCGATACCGTTATCATGGGGCATAAAGAGCTATGGGAAGTGAAGAAAGAGCGTGACCGCATCTACTCACTTGCTGAGATGAGCGAAGAAGACGGCATGAAAGTGGCTGACTTAGAAGTTCAGTTTGCTGAAATGGACGGCTACATGGCAGAAGCCAAAGCGGGCGAGCTTCTTCTTGCTGTAGGTATCCCAATGGAGCAACACTTCGGTCTAATGAGTGAAGTAGCACCAGGTTGGAAACTTCGTGTACTTCTAGCGCAGGTTCTATTCGCAGACCCAGATGTGATGCTTCTTGACGAACCTACCAACAACTTGGACATGGACACAATCCGTTGGTTGGAAGACACGCTAAACGCGCGTAACTGCACAATGATCATCATTTCGCACGACCGTCACTTCCTAAACTCAGTATGTACACACATGGCTGACTTGGACTACGGTGAACTACGCGTTTACCCTGGTAACTACGACGAGTACATGACGGCGGCTTCTCAAGCTCGCGAACGTCTACTAAACGACAACGCGAAGAAGAAAGCACAAATCGCTGAGCTACAAACGTTCGTTGCGCGTTTCTCTGCAAACGCATCGAAAGCAAAACAAGCGACATCTCGTGCGAAGCAAATCGACAAGATCAAATTGGACGAAGTGAAAGCGTCTAGTCGTCAAAACCCATTCATTCGTTTTGAACAGTCTAAAGAGCTGTTCCGTAACGCTCTGATTGTAGAAAACCTGAGCCAAGGTTTTGAAGAGGACTTGTTCTCAGACTTCAATGCAATTTTTGAAGTGGGAGAGCGCGTTGCGATCATCGGTGAAAATGGTGTGGGTAAAACAACACTTCTAAACACGCTTGCTGGTGTACTTGAACCGCGTGCTGGTGAGTTCAAATGGTCTGAAAATGCAAACATCGGTTACTACGCGCAAGACCACGCGCATGACTTTGCAGAAGATATGAATCTAACGGATTGGATGGGTCAATGGCGTCAAGAAGGTGATGACGAGCAAGTCGTTCGTGGTTTCCTTGGTCGTATGCTGTTTGGTCAAGATGACATTAAGAAGTCAGTAAAAGTACTGTCTGGTGGTGAACAAGGTCGTATGCTGCTTGGTAAGTTAATGATGCACAAGCCAAACATGCTGCTAATGGACGAACCAACCAACCACATGGACATGGAATCAATTGAATCTTTGAACACGGCGCTTGAGCAATACAAAGGCACGTTGTTCTTCGTCTCTCACGACCGTGTATTCGTAGACTCACTAGCAACGCGTATTATCGAAATCCGCGATGGTAAAATCACAGACTTTAAAGGCACTTACTCTGAGTTCCTAAAATCTCGTGGTGTTGACGCGTAATTACTCGCAAAGCGTTTAAAAAGCAAAAGCCTCGCTATTTAGCGAGGCTTTTTTGATATTTGGCCTTAATCCTTAAACTGACCGGTTATATACGCATAGAGCCCGACCACGCCAAAGGTAATAATCATAGAAAGCATGATACCGCTGGGCGTAAGCAGAAAATTCCACAATTGGTCATTATTCATAGTCCACATCCTCTGTGAATCCGCATTATTGGTTTTAGTTTACACTGAAAAGGTGTTATTGGTTGCCTTTTACATCAAATTCAACCTTGTCGGCTCCTGTAAACACTTGGAAGCGCAAACCTTTCGCACGCGCAATGGTCGTAATACCAAATTGCTTCGCTAGATCTAACCCCATTTGAGTAACGCCAGAGCGAGAAAGCAGAACAGGAATGCCCATTTGAGCCACTTTAATCACCATCTCTGATGTAAGGCGACCAGTTGTGTAGAAAATTTTATCTTCACCTGTTTCTTCTTTGAGCCACATCTCACCTGCAAGTGTATCCACTGCGTTGTGACGGCCGACATCTTCCACAAATGACAACACTTCATTACCTTTGCAAACCGCACAGCCGTGTACTGCGCCCGCTTTTTTGTAGGTGTCGTTGTAATGAGTTAACGCTTCCAGCGCAGAATAAATTTCTGACTGCTTAAGAGAAACTTGAGGCACTTGATAATTTTCAAGCTGCTTCATCACGTTGCCATACATGGTGCCTTGGCCACAACCTGAGGTGACGGTTTTCTTTTTCAGGGCGCCTTCTAAGTGTTCAGTGTTTTCTTTAGTAATCACCGCTGCGGAATGCGTTTCCCAGTCAATAATAACGGATTCAATCGCGGCTGGATCGGACAGGAAGCTTTGGTTTTTTAAATAACCCAGTACTAGTGCTTCTGGACGCGAACCTAGCGTCATGAGCGTGACCACTTCTTTCCAGTTCAGCATGACCGTAAGAGGACGCTCGCAAGCGATTTGCTTCGTGAGCTTTTCGCCGTACTCGTCGTACACATCGACTTCAATGGTTTGCAGGGGATTTTCACTGGTTTTAATAATATTTGGTTTCAGCACAGTCGTGTCCTAGTGATTAAGAGCGTTAGGTTGCTACGCATTTTAGCTTGTTAAGTGGCTAGCAAATCTCATTCCAAAATAGCGGTTCCCACAGAAATTGCGAGGTTTTATGTCAACAATGCATTAAAACTGCGAGTTCGCAGTAATGACACATCAATACATTTGAGTTTCGTCTAGTTTGGTACTTATAGCCTGAGGGAGTATATAGACTAAGTTATATCAGCTTGGCGCGTTTATTGCTTCGAAGACAATAAAAATGGTCGAAAACGGGGGCAAAATCTCCTGTGTGTTTTCAGACCAAAAATAGAAAGACTGGGTGAGTTATGTCGGATAAGAAAGATTTCGAAAAAAATTACGAAAAGACTGAGGATACATGGCCAATCGGCGTAGAGCTTGTTGAGCATGAGATCAGTACAGGGATTTGGGTGACAACCCAATGGCAGTTGACAGGATTTGCGCTGAATCCGACGGAAGAGACTCCAGATGTTTGTCCGTTGCAATTACATAAAGATGAACGTACAGACTACCGCTTTAACTTAAGCTCTCAGCAACCTAAACTCTTTTTAGTGATGGATAACGTCGAGTCTGGTGAAAAACCAGCGATACAGTTACTGACGGCTTCACAATCTGTTGCGGCGCAATATATGGATGGTGATAACCTTGTACTATCTAACGATATGCCGTTAGCCGTTCAGGCTTGGATGGAAGCCTTTATTGGTCGTCACGGTGAGTTGTTAGAAGTAAGACGCAAGAAACGCAAAGGAGCAGGCAGAGCAAATGGCAACTAGTTTTTTAAGCCGTTGGTCGAAACGTAAACTAGAAGAATCTTCCCAACATGCTGAAGAGATCACGCCGATAGCAGAGACGGAGCAATCCGAAGATAGTGTCACAGCGCTTTCAAACGCTGACGAAAGCTTAGATGCTTTGAACGTCAATGAGGATAGTCAGGCTCCAGACATTACCGCGAGTGTAGAGACTGAAAAAACCGAAGAAATGTCTGTGGCGCAACTGCTGGTTTCTGAAGCTTCAGAAAGTGTTAAGAAAGCCGCGCTGCGCAAAATGTTCTTGTCCGAAGAATTTAACGTGCGTGACGGCCTAGACGATTACGATGATGATTACAGTAACTTAAAGTCACTTTCTCAAGACGTCGCTGAGACGCTGCGTGATTGGGTTAAAGACAAAGTGGAAGACGAACCAGACGCTGAAACTGCGCAAGGGTCTGAGCTTAGCGCTAACGATATCGCACCAGAGGTAGTTGAAGACGCAGAGTCAAACACCGACAAAAGTGGCCAAATTACTCAAGATGAAAATGAACTGTATATAAATACAGTTCCTGGCGAAAGTGATACTTTTGCTGAAGAATCACAGCCTAACGAGGTGAGACAAAATATACCACACAAAGAATAGGTACATTTTGACTAAACACTCAATGAGCCGGCTGAGACAAAATGTCTCAACCGGTTTTTTTATCCCTACTATTTGTCAGTAAAGTTGATAACCTATTGATTTTAAGTTGATATTTTATTGGCATGACACTTGCTATCTGTTGCTCAATACCAATCTGGTTGAAGTTAGTACGGACGCACTGCGTAGTATTCATCGCCTGTAGACGGCGGAATAAGAATGCTCATTGATAAGTTAATCAGCAGAATCTCCGGCGCTAACTACACTAAGAGATGGAAAAGACTATCCATGTTCATAAATGGAATTGAGCAATGCTGAAACAATTATTAGAACAAGCAACTTCCAATAACGGTAAAGCGAGGCTGTACGCTTTCGAAAATACCGTAGAGTTGACCAATCTTATTCCACCAACCGTAAGCTATGAAAGCGGCGGTAACACCTTGATTGTGGGCCCAACAGCAATCATCGAAAGTGCGGCAGCGCAATTGTCGCAAATGAACAGCCTAACGCTGCTTTCTACCGATGGCGAAAAGGGCACAAATCCCGAGCTTTATTACGCCAATTCGGTTCAGGTTTCAGGGTTCTTAGGTACGTTTGAAGTTCTGATTGAAAATCATGGTTTGACCAACAACCTTGCCAAGGTCGCGACCAATAGCGATTGTTTCGATATCGTACTCGATCTTTGCCTTAACAGCTGCATGTCGGAAGAAGTCCCAGTACCGGGCTACTACCCAGTAGGTCGTGGCTATCCGAAACTGGCTGAAGCGTTGGAAGAGATTCCAACCTTAATGGGGACGTTCGATAAACCGAAATTCTTCCGTTTAGATACCGATTTATGTGCACACAGCTCTCGTGGCGTAAAAGGTTGCGAACGGTGTGTGGATGCTTGTCCGGCAGGGGCACTATCGAGTGAAGGCAGCGACAAAACGGGCCATCGCATCGAGATCAACCCATACCTATGTCAAGGCGTGGGTACTTGTGCTACAGCGTGTCCGACAGAAGCGATTCATTACGCACTGCCAAACCCTGAAGATACGCAAAAGTTTATTGAACGTACGCTAGCTAACTATGAGCAAGCGGGTGGTTTAGATCCTATCGTATTGATTTGCAGTTCTCGCCACGAGAGCTACAACGTGATGGCACTAAAAGCACTGCCAGATAATGTGATTCCAATTGTGGTGGAAGAACTGCCTTCGGTTGGTATTGATACTTGGTTCGCCGCGCTTGTGAATGGTGCTACTCAGGTGCTGTTTGCGGCTTCACGTTTTATGCCTCAAACCATTATTCGTGTGCTTAATAGCGAAGTAGGTATTGCTCAAGAGCTGCTCGATCAGCTTGGTATCGCCAAAGAAACCATCGACATTCTGTATCTAGAGTCACTACGTGAAGGTGCTCCGACACTTTGTACCGAGTCTTTTGATTTGGCATTAGGAGACTTGCAAGGCAACAAACGTCAGCGTCTATTTACGGCGTTGGATGCGTTGTCCGCATCACGTATTCCAGTTGAGAACATTGTTGAACTTCCAGCGAACGCACCTTACGGCACAGTCTCTTGTGAAAGTAAAGATTGTACGTTGTGTATGAGCTGTGTGGCGGTGTGTCCAACACGTGCATTGCATACGGACGGTCGATCTCCGTCACTTAAATTCGTCGAGCAAGACTGCATTCAATGTGGGCTGTGCGAGAAAGCGTGTCCAGAGAAAGTGCTGACGCTTACTCCTCGTATGAACTGGGTGAAAGAAGAACGCCAGAAAGCGGTTGTGATTCATGAAGAAAAGGCAGCCGAGTGCATTCGTTGTCACAAGCCTTTTGCTCCGCAATCGATGATCGACATGCTACAAAACAAGTTACGCGGTCACTCTCACTTCTCTGATGAAGCGGCGATCAATCGTATCGCGATGTGTGAAGACTGCCGTGTGATCGACATGTTTGAGTCGATGGCAGAAGACCCAATGAAACAACTGAAATACTAGGAGCTCGCAGTGGACACACAACAAGAACAAACACTGAGAACAGACATTTATCTCGTTCTATCTGCACTTTTTCGTAGTGCGCCTAGTGATGAAATGCTGGCGTTCCTGAAATCGCTAGAAATTGAACCGTCTGAGAGCGCGATGCAAAAAGCTTGGCTCGCACTGCAACAAGCCGCGAACGAAGCGCAGCGAGAAGCGTTAGAAGAAGAATATCAAGATCTGTTTATTGGCATTGGACGTGGTGAAGTTGTGCCATTCGGATCTTGGCATCGCACTGGCTCGATGATGGAAAAACCGTTAGCGGAAATTCGTCGCGATTTGGATCTTTTAGGCATCGAACGAGAAGAGAACGTGAAAGAGCCTGAAGACCATATTTCTGCACTGTGCGAAGTGATGGCAATGCTGACAGGTGAAGAGGAAGAACTTCAACAAGCGGTGTTTAACAAACACATCGCCCCTTGGTTCCAATCTTTTACGCGCCAACTAGAGAGCGCAGAAAGCGTGAACTTCTACAAGCCAGCTGCACAGCTTTGCGATGCGTTTTTAACGTTAGAGCAAGTGCGCTTTAGCGTGAACACCAAAAGCAGTAAGAACAAATTAAAAATTGATGTGAAAAACGTCACTGATTACGAGTAATCGAGCAGTACTTGGTCATATCGATAGAGAGGCATGAGTCTCCAAAGATCTACCGTAAGGTAAGGAAGCAATGATGAAAGATAATAAAGAAATAAACACAAGCCGTAGGGATCTCCTAAAAGGCTTCACAACCGCTGCCGTTGCCGGTGCTGTTGTTGCGGGAACCACGAAAGTGGCCGTTGCTTCAGAAACGGTTGAGCCTTCTGAAAATGACGTGAAGAAGAAAGGGTATCGTGAAACTCAACACATTCGCGATTACTACGACACACTTTAGGAGATAACGGATGAAACTTGTCAAACGCTCCGACAGTGTGAGCAAAGAAACGAATCAGCTTGGCGTATCTCGTCGTGCATTCATGAAAAACACTTCGCTTGCCGCTGGTGGCGCAGTGGTTGGTGCTAGTCTATTCGCACCGGGAATGATGAAAAAAGCGCAAGCAAAATCAGTCGATCCAGAAGCGAAAACAGAAATAAAACGTACTATCTGTTCTCACTGCTCAGTGGGTTGTGGTATTTACGCAGAAGTTCAAAATGGTGTTTGGACGGGTCAAGAGCCTGCATTCGACCACCCATTTAACGCCGGTGGTCACTGTGCAAAAGGCGCAGCACTGCGTGAACATGGCCACGGTGAGCGCCGTCTTAAATACCCAATGAAGCTTGAAAACGGTAAGTGGAAAAAGCTTTCTTGGGATCAAGCGATCGAAGAAATCGGTAACAAGGTGATGGACATCCGCAAAGAGTCCGGTCCTGATTCGGTTTACTTCTTGGGGAGCGCAAAGCACAGCAACGAACAAGCGTACTTGTTCCGAAAAATGGCATCACTTTGGGGTACGAACAACGTTGACCACCAAGCGCGTATTTGTCACTCAACAACCGTGGCTGGTGTAGCGAATACTTGGGGTTACGGTGCGATGACCAACTCTTTCAATGACATGCACAACTGTAAGTCGATGCTATTCATTGGTTCAAACCCAGCTGAAGCACACCCAGTAGCGATGCAGCACATTCTGATCGCAAAAGAGAAGAACAACTGTAAGATCGTCGTAGCGGATCCTCGTCGTACACGTACGGCAGCAAAATCGGATCACTATGTATCACTTCGTCCTGGTTCTGACGTAGCATTCATTTGGGGTGTGTTGTGGCACATCTTCGAAAACCAATGGGAAGATAAAGAGTTCATCCGTCAACGTGTATTCGGTATGGATGAGATCCGTGCTGAAGTGGCGAAATGGACGCCAGCAGAAGTTGAGCGCGTAACAGGCGTAAGCGAAGAAGACGTTTACCAAACAGCAAAACTGCTTTCTGAAAATCGCCCAGGCTGTATTGTTTGGTGTATGGGTGGTACTCAGCATACTACTGGTAACAACAACACACGTGCTTACTGTGTGCTTGAGCTAGCGCTTGGTAACATTGGTAAATCAGGCGGCGGCGCAAACATCTTCCGTGGTCACGATAACGTACAAGGCGCAACCGACCTTGGCGTACTTTCTGACACGCTACCGGGCTACTACGGCCTTTCTGAAGGCGCTTGGCGTCATTGGTCAAAAGTGTGGGAAATCGATTACGAATGGATCAAAGGTCGTTTCGATGACAACGCTTATAGCGGTCAGAAACCAATGCACAGTGCAGGTATTCCTGTATCTCGTTGGGTTGATGGTGTACTGGAAAACAAAGACAACATTCGTCAACGCGAAAACATCCGTGCAATGTTCTACTGGGGACACGCAGTGAACTCTCAAACACGTGGTGTTGAGATGAAAAAAGCGATGCAGAAGTTGGACATGATGGTGATTGTGGACCCTTACCCAACGGTTGCTGCGGTAATGAACGACCGTACCGACGGCGTTTACCTGCTTCCTGCAACAACACAGTTTGAAACACACGGCAGCGTTACCGCATCTAACCGTTCTCTACAATGGCGTGATCAGGTGATTGAACCTCTGTTTGAATCAAAACCAGACCACGAAATCATGTACCTGCTTTCGAAGAAACTGGGCTATTCCGATCTTCTGTTCAAAAACATCCGTGTTGAAAACAACCAGCCGGTGATTGAAGACCTAACGCGTGAATTCAACAAAGGCATGTGGACGATTGGTTACACAGGCCAAAGCCCAGAGCGTTTGAAAGCGCACCAACAAAACTGGCATACGTTCCACAAAACCACATTGGAAGCGGAAGGTGGCCCTGTCAACGGTGAAACCTACGGTCTACCTTGGCCATGTTGGGGTACACCGGAAATGAAACACCCAGGTACACACATTCTGTACGATACGTCTAAGACGGTTGCAGAAGGTGGCGGTAACTTCCGTACGCGCTTTGGTGTGGAATTTGAAGGCAAGAGCCTACTTGCTGAAGACAGCTATTCGAAGGGCTGTGAAATCAAAGACGGTTACCCAGAGTTCACTGACAAGTTGTTGAAACAACTTGGTTGGTGGGACGATCTAACTGCTGAAGAGAAAGTGGCAGCAGAGGGTAAAAACTGGAAGACTGACCTTTCTGGCGGTATTCAGCGTGTCGCGATCAAGCACGGTTGTATTCCATTTGGTAACGCGAAAGCGCGTGCGATTGTTTGGACGTTCCCAGACCGTGTGCCACTGCATCGTGAACCACTTTACACACCACGTCGTGACCTTGTAACGGATTACCCAACTTGGGAAGACAAAGATGCAATCTTCCGTGTTCCTACGTTGTATAAATCCATTCAAGAGCAAGACAAATCGGGCGAGTACCCAATCGTTCTGACTTCTGGCCGTCTGGTTGAATACGAAGGTGGTGGTGAAGAGACGCGTTCAAACCCTTGGCTTGCCGAGCTTCAACAAGAAATGTTTGTTGAAGTGAACCCGAAAGACGCGAACGATCTTGGCTTTAGAGATGGTGATGATGTTTGGGTTGAAGGTGCAGAGAAAGGACGAATCAAGGTGAAAGCGATGGTAACACGTCGTGTGAAACCTGGTTTGGCGTTCATTCCGTTCCACTTTGGCGGTAAGTTCGAAGGTGAAGACCTACGTCCTAAATACCCAGAAGGTACACAACCTTACGTTGTTGGCGAATCGGCTAACACGGCAACCACTTACGGTTACGACCCGGTTACCTTGATGCAGGAAACCAAAGTAACCCTATGTAACATTCGTAAAGCGTAAGGAGTCTGACAATGGCACGAATGAAATTTCTATGTGACACGAAACGCTGTATCGAGTGTAACGGCTGTGTTACTGCATGTAAGAACGAAAACGACGATGCGCTTGAATGGGGCATTCAACGTCGCCGCGTGGTAACACTAAACGACGGTGAAGCTGGTGAAAACTCTATCTCTGTTGCTTGTATGCACTGTACCGATGCGCCTTGTATGGCAGTTTGTCCAGCTGATTGTTTCGAACATACCGAAGACGGCATCGTTCTTCACAATAAAGATCTGTGTATCGGTTGTGGTTACTGTTTGTTTGCTTGTCCGTTTGGCGCACCTCAATTTCCTAAACAAGAGGCGTTTGGTGAACGTGGCAAAATGGATAAATGTACTTTCTGCGCGGGCGGCCCAGAAACAGAGCCTGGCTCTGAGGAAGAACGTCAAAAATACGGTGCGAACCGTATCGCAGAAGGCAAGTTACCGATGTGTGCATCGCTTTGTTCAACCAAAGCGCTGCTTGCGGGTGACGCAGAGAAAGTCTCTGACATTTTCCGTCAACGTGTGGTAGAACGCGGCGCGAAAAACGCAGGTTGGACAGACGGAAACGATCTTTCTTACGATGCGACGAAAAGCTAAGTAAGGAGAGGCACATGTTAAACACGCTTAAACGTGCATCTCTAGCAATGCTGTCAATGATGACGGCATTGCTGCTGACTTTCGCAATGCCTGCTTCAGGAGAGGAACAATCTTCTAAAGTTATTCAACAGGAGATCACGCAACTCGCCGGGGCAGACTATTGGCGCGAAGTCAGAGAGGGGCAAGAAGGCTACACCACGTCCCAATCGCCAGAACATGGCGTATTGATCAGTAAACCTGGTGAGACTTGGTACATTCTAAAAGAGAAATGGATGTCTCCTGCTGGTGCTGTCGCGATTTTCGGCAGTATCGCGATGGTTATCATGGCTTACGTATTCGTTGGTCCTTTGATGCTTAGCAAGCCGCGTACTGGTAAAAAGATGAAGCGTTGGTCTCGTTTAGACCGCGCGCTTCACTGGAGTATGGCGTTTACATTCTTAACGTTGGCATTCAGTGGTTTGATGCTGGTTTACGGTAAGCACTTCTTAAAACCGTACGTTCCTACTGAGTTCTGGGGCTTTATCGTCATGTTGGCGAAGCAGTACCACAATTACATGGGACCATTGTTCTTCATTTTGCTGATGCTCGTGCTCTTTAAATGGTGGCGCAAGTCGATTCCAAACATGACTGATGTTCGTTGGTTCATGAAAATGGGCGGTATGGTTGGTAAACACAAAGGCACACATCCGTCAGCTGGTTTCTCAAACGGTGGCGAGAAGGCAATCTATTGGTTGTTGATCTTCTTTGGTGCTATCGCGGCAGTGAGTGGCTTAGTTCTGGACTTTCCTATCTTTGGCCAAACTCGCCGTGACATGGAGCTTTCTAACTTAGTTCATGCGATTTCGGCACTGATTCTAATCTGTGGCTTTATCTTCCACATCTATATTGGTCTATTCGGTATGGAAGGTGCGTTAGAAGGCATGGTGACTGGTGAAGTTGACGAGACATGGGCGAAAGAACACCACGATCTTTGGTATGAGGAAGTGAAGTCCAAAGAAGCAATGGGCGAAACAGATACGGCACAAACGGAAGTAAAAGGAGCGAAAGCGAATGAACAAACCTCATAACGGGATTTGGGTTGCGTACATCCTGAGCTGTCTGACCCCGTTTACGTTTCTGATCTCAGGCGTTATCGCAATTATCTATGCGGGTTACCGATTAGATAAGGGAGAAGACAGCGACGTAGTGATTTCTCATTACTACGGTTTAATTCGCACCTTCTTTCTCTACCTGACGTTTTTTGTTGTGTTGATCGTCACCGTCGCGACTTCTAACGGTGTACTCGTTGGCGTGAGTGATTATTGGTTGCATAGTACTTTGCTTGAAACCATCGCTTACTTTATTCCTTGGGTAGGGATGGTGTTTGCTGCATTAGCCATTTTGGTGTGGTTTATGCGAATGTTTCAAGGGATGCAGCAACTGCTCAATAACCAACCACACAGACCATCGACAGGTCCAAACCTTTAATCAGTATTCTTTAAGCAAAACCGCCGTAATAGGCGGTTTTTTTGTTGCTGTTTTGTCTCAAATATGAAGCGCTGAGTCGCAGTGGTGATACTTGATGCAACTTATTGAGTGAATTTACGTAACTGGGCAGAAAATCATAGTTAAGTAAGAAACATGTAAAAAAATCGCGTCACGATGAGACATTAGTCTCACTCACGCTATTGTTCATTTACTCAGGATTCATCGTCCCGTTAAAGTACGCTGCGCTCAGAAATTCAAAGAGTTGCATACGTGAAAATTGCCATCAATACATTCAGTCTACGCATACAGAGGAATCTCTATCGGAGGATGTTTGATTAAGGCATCTTGCTCTCACAAATAAAAAGAGCGAAACGAGCATTAAATGATGCGGCAAGGTAAGAAAAGGACAAACACGTTACGGCTATGATCCCTCAATTCGTAATTCCTATCACGAATCGCTTTGGTGAAAGTTATCACTTCTCTGGTCAGTTACTTACTAGCGGCGAACCTAAAACATTCGTGACCAAACAAGAGGCAATAGAGTTTCTTGAGAGCTTTGGTGAGCTTGACCTTCGCTCTGTCGAGGACTTGTTCTATGCGATTGGTCAATTCAAGCCAAACATACCTGACGGTGAGCTTACTTCCCAACACTATAATTCAACGTTTGCCAATGCTTTGGTGAACGGTGACTTGCATGTCGCTCGAATTGTACCTACCGGCGAAAACTACGCACTCTCGTCAGCGGTTACGCCTCCACCGACTCAAAATACCGTCAATGCAAAACCATCGAAGGGAAAGGGGAAGTCGAATAAAAAGAGGGGCAGAAGTGCCGCATCCGACAAGCCTCAGCAACAAAGCAGCGAAAAACATGAGAAAGCCGGTGATCCTGTATCACTTGTGACGGGTGAAGAAATTCTCGAACTCTATGATATCGAGCTACAACAAGGTACTACTTGGCAGCGTACTTACCGCTCTTCGCAGTCGGATGTAAATCATGGAATGGGCTTTGGTTGGCGACATGCATTTCAGTTTGAATTACGCGAAAAGACGAACGAGAAAGACAATGTGATCGCTTGGGAGTTTGTTGACGATAAGGCCGATATCACAGAATTTGAGCCAGTAGATATTGGAGCAACAAGTTACCAGATATACGCTGGTGCGAGCTGTTATTTCCTAAATTCAGCAACTCGGATCGTGACGCTCGCTAATGGGCATCAATATCGATTTGAACAGAAAGATGATCGTTGGCTTGTTAAACAAGTCAGAAATGGCACGTTTTCAACGTTTCAACTGCAGTATTCTCGAAACCATCGATTGATCGAGATCGCATATAACAAGCGTTCGGTTCTTGAATGTCAATATGATAAGCAAGGACGCCTTGTAGAACTGCTTAATGCAAAGTCCCAAAAAGTTCTGACAACTTATACCTATGATGAGCACGATGATTTGGTCAGTGCAACTAATCATTTGGGCTTAAAGGAACAATATCAATATAGCGGTCATTTAATTGTTAAGCGTATACGACCAACTGGCTTTACTCATTATTTTGCATGGGATGGCGAAGGTGCAAAAGCGAAATGCATCAGAAACGTTGGGGACGCAGGAATTTATGACTATCGCTTCCATTATCAAGGAAATCACTCTTCTTATTCTGACTCGTTAGATCATCAATGGTCTTTCTTGCATGACGAGCAGGGTAACTTACTCGAGAAAATAAGCCCCACAGGTAAAACTTGGCGATGGCAATATGATGAATTAGGACGAAAAGCACAAGCTATCTATCCTGATCAGTCAACGGTCAATTATCAATATAATCAGCATGGTCAATTAGTTTCTAAGTTTCATTCCTCTGGCAAAGAAATTCAATATGGTTATGACGGCTTAGGTAAGTTAGTTAAAACGGTTTCACCTGACGGGGATATCGAGAAGGCTTACTACAATAGCCTCGGTCAAAGAGTTTGGGATACCGATCAGTTCGGCTGTGTCACGGAATATGATTACGATAAACACGGTCAAGTCGTCAAAAAAGAGTCTGAAGATGGTAAGAAAAGTCAGTGGTGGTGGGATGAACAACAAAGACTTATCGCGAATGAAATAGACGGTACATTACTTCGTTACAGCTACAACGAAGAAGATCTAGTGAATGGCGTCGCTTATCCCGATGGGTGTATTGCTCAACTCGCTTATGATCAATTTGGCAGGCGTACATCAGTTCGTTATTTTAACGACGAAGACAAAGTCGGTTATAGCGAAGAATATTCTTACGATGAGCACAGCCGTGTTGCTCAGATTCGAACGCCAGCAGGCATTACCTCGTATCAATGGGGATCACTCGCGCAACAAGAAGCAGTCATCTTTCCCGATGGCAGCCATATTTCTTACGAATACGATCAACAACGTAACCTGACTAAATTAGTTCGGAGTGACGGCTTAGAGTTCGAATTCCTGTATGACGATGAAGGCCAGCTGTCAGGAACTATCGGGTTTGATAATCTACAAAGCCAATTTGATTATGACGATATGGGGCGGATCCATCGTAAGCAAGTCGCCGATAGGACCGTGCTGTACCGCTATGACGCTGCGGGTTATCTCAAGCACGTCAAAGCAGGAAATGCTAGCGGTATTGTAGAGCACCACTTTAATTATACGCTTGGTGGGCGACTTACGTTCGCCTCCAATCGCCATCAAACATTGCAATACCAATACTCTTCATTCGGGCATTTAACAAAGCGCATTCAAGGTCAGTTTGAGATAGCGCAGGAGTTTAACAGAGTTGGCCAACGCGTATCTCAGGTACTGCCAGATAATACGGAGCTGAACTTCTCTTATGATCGATATGGGCGTTTTTCAGCGATTCGGTTTGGAAACCTAGATTTACCTCAAATCAAATTTCATTACGATGAAATGGGACGAGTTTCCCAAATTGAAACGGCACATTTTAATGAGCGCATCATTTATGATGGTGTTGGTCGTTTGGTTGAACAACATTGGCCAGATAGAGAGAAAAAGTACGTTTACAATGCGCAAAACCGTATTTCATCAATCATTGATAATACGGCAGGAGCAACGCACTATCAGTACGATGCCTTAGGGCAACTGAAACGAGTCAATGCTTCCGGAGAAGTGACTAAGTTTGAATACGATAGTTTTGGCAATCCTACTTTGCCATCTTCAGAGGTATTCGCTGATCGTATTGAAGTACACGATGGTGTCCGGTTCAAATATGACGCGCAAGGAAACCAGACAAAACGTGAGGGGCAAGGACATGTTCAGACTCGCGTATTTGATGCGTTAAATCAGCTCATTGAAGTTCACACCGACGATGGCATCAGTCAATATGAATATGATGCATTAGGGCGCAGGACGAAGAAAATTACACAACAAGGCGTTACGGAGTTCTTGTGGGAAGGGGAACGTTTAATTGGTGAACGCTCTTCATGCGCTTTCCGCTGGTACCTATATCAACCAGAAACCTACACGCCAGTGGCACTGCTAGAAAATGACGTTATTTATTGGTACCAGTGCGATCAAGTTGGTAAACCAGAGCGACTGATCGATTGCGAGGGGAATGTTGTATGGAGTGCCAGCTACGATGCTCATGGCTTTGCTCATGTACATATTGAAAAAGTAGTAAATCCACTGCGTTTTCAAGGGCAGTACTTCGATCAAGAAACCGACTTACACTACAACCTCGCTCGGTATTACGATCCTAAGCTAGGACGCTTTATCCAACAAGATCCGATATCTATTGCTGGTGGCATTAACCATTACCAATATGCAGTCAATCCTATCCAGTGGATTGATCCAACAGGTTTCCTTTGTGAAGAAGGGTTAAAACGCTTGGGTCAAATGTTGGCAGCGTATCAGGCGCAAAGCGATGTCCCCCAAGAGGTTTGCGATCAGATTTTAGAGGCAGCAAAAGAATCATCCGTCGGAGAAGATGGCGTTCGCTCGCAAGTCAAAATCCGAAAACCCAAAGGTAAAAATCATATTCGATATGAATACGATTTAGACCATATTGATTGCGAGAAAAATGAAATTACTTTTTATCGTCATATCAATCATTCAGATGGCAGCAGGCACGAAGTTCAGTATGTTGTTGGGATTGAGGAATTTGTAAATGCGCATGTTTTTGACTCAGAGAAAGTTGGCGGGGAAGAAGGTTGCACGATCTTTACTGAAGATCTTGTGCTGAATAAAGCAGAGTATAAAGAAAACTCTGAACTCAATACGAGTGATTATGAGCTAACAGAAAGAAACAAAGAAAAAATTGACGAATGCTTAAAAGAGCGTCAAGAGGCAATCGACGCTCGAGCTGGCGAAGAGGGATATAACGCTCAAATTGGTAATATTAACCAACAGTCTGCAAAAATAGGTGAGTTGGCCGCGGATGACTTTGTCCGGAGTAAACGTCCTAATGCTAAGCTGCTTCATCCCAAAGATATTGGAACCTCAATTTCGAAGCCGGGCGACTTTGATATGGTTTACGAGGTGGAAGAGCCGCCACCAGGTGAAATTATAATTGTTGAGGCTAAAGGAGGGAGCAGCCCGCTGGGCAGCCGCAAGATTGGAAACGAGGCGTATCAGCAAGGGACAAGTAAATATACGGCGGAAATAGTTAAGCTAATGTCGAAAAATTTAGAAGGAACAACAGAAAAAGTAGCTGCCGACGAAATTCAATACGCCGCTTTATCCGGTAGACCTATTCGATATATACATACGCAAGCAAGCATCCCTGAAAGTGGAAAGGCCTCGGACTTAAAGCTAGAAGTGGCAGAGTTTAAAATTAATTCCAAAGGATTAAAGTAAAAATGCAAAGTAATGAATCGAGCAAGGTTGTAGAACGCAAAGCAAATCCTGAACTTGACACACAAGCAATTGTGAGTAAAAAAAAATTTATAAATAGAGTCCTAGATAACAGAAAAGAAGGTCTTAAAGTCAGGCGGGAAAACCTAGTCAGTCTTGGTGATTTTGCCATCGACCAGGTTCGCTGGTATACATGGTTTCAAACCTCACATGAAGACGAACAAATTTGTACATTACGCCTTTATGAAACTTCATTAATGGGGGCTTGTTATCATCGGCTGGCTATGTTTCCTAATGAGCCATTAACTGTTCAGATACTAGATTATCCAGAAGTAACATGGGATGGTGAAGGTATCTTAGAAATGGGCTTCATTTGTCCTTCAATGTGGCTGGATGCTTATTTTATATCGGCAATTGTGCGTGACAGGCCAAGTATGGATGTATTGGCGAACTTTCCCATTTCTCTGATGAAACAAAGTGCCACTAGGGCGGGTAAGTTGTCTTATATGCTAGTAGATGTCATCCAGTCGTTCCATAACCGCACATCGGACTACCCTGATAAACTGGTGGCCGCGATGGACGCGGCAGTTGCTCAGGGTGATAATTGGGCGTTAGAAATCGCCATGGGTATTTTGGAAACTTTTGCTGCCCTGACAACTGACATCGGTTATGACTTTGAAGAAGTACTTATTAAGAACCTTCAGTTCCAAGAGAAATACCAAATGAGGCTCGATAAGTCAGAGGACTTGATTTCTATAGAAACTTTCATCTCTTTCCCTCTGCTTGGCATGGCTTGCATGTGGTATGACAAAGGTAACCGTTTATCTGTTGAAACTGGTTGGCTCCCTCCCTATCTTGTCGAAGGACGTTGGTTAGAAGAAGTAAAAGCAGGGAAGATCACTCGATAAACTCCTTTAGTTAGCAATTCCGTATATAAGCCACCTCTCATGGGGTGGCTTTTACGTTTATCGTATAAAGTTTGCTGTTTGTTGAGCTATATGGTGCGCATTATGTTGGTGCACTAAAACCACATTGGTGCATTTATTAGCATGTTAAACACCATTTCAAGAATACCTAATTTTATTAAAGTTCATACAAAACAATAAATTAAAGCGTAAGTGTTAGAAATATAAATTATGGAATGAGAATTGCTCTGTTAGACGCTCTATAAATCAAGTTCACCAAATTGGTGATGAGCCTAACTTTGATGCACAGGATAAGTGCGCTACAGATCAATGGAGACAATTATAATGAGTGTAACTGCCAATCAGGTACACGGCGCTGTACAAACTCTCACGCAAAGTTCCGACACACTTTTCTTACTACTTGGCGCAATCATGGTTTTTTTGATGCATGCTGGTTTCGCTTTTCTTGAAGTAGGAACCGTGCGCCAAAAGAACCAAGTTAATGCTTTAGTTAAGATATTGGTTGATTTCGGTATATCCGCCATCGCGTATTTTTTTATTGGATACTGGGTCGCTTATGGCGGCACCTTCTTTGCTGATGCTGAGACATTATCTCAAGGCAATGGTTACGAGTTAGTGAAGTTCTTTTTCTTGCTGACCTTCGCTGCAGCGATTCCCGCTATTGTTTCAGGTGGTATCGCAGAACGAGCTCGTTTTTATCCGATTCTAATCGCAACATTTTTCACTGTCGGCATCGTATACCCGTTATTTGAGGGAATGATCTGGAACGGAAACTTTGGTGTTCAAGCTTGGTTTGAAAATACCTTTGGTTATGGCTTCCACGATTTTGCAGGTTCAGTCGTTGTACATGGTGTTGGCGGCTGGATAGCGCTTGTTGCCGTCGTGTTTTTGGGCATGAGAAAAGGCAGAGTTCGAGCAGGAAAGCACACCAACTTTGCACCTTCGAATATTCCATTTTTGGCCTTGGGAGCTTGGATCTTATGTGTGGGGTGGTTTGGCTTCAACGTCATGTCAGCTCAAACTGTGTCAGGCATAAGTGGCTTGGTGGCTATGAACTCATTGATGGCAATGGTCGGAGGCATTGTCGCGTCATTGTTGGCTGGTAAGAATGACCCTGGCTTTATTCATAACGGCCCACTGGCTGGCTTGGTTGCTGTATGTGCGGGCTCAGACTTAATGCATCCTATCGGTGCTTTAGTGACAGGTGCGATTGCTGGCGTGCTATTTGTTTATCTTTTTACCCACCTACAAAACAAAACCAAGATTGATGATGTGCTGGGTGTCTGGCCTTTACACGGTGTATGTGGCGCTTGGGGTGGTATTGCCGCTGGGATTTTTGGTCAAAGCGCATTGGGTGGGCTAGGTGGCGTGAGCATTATCGTTCAGCTTCTAGGAACGCTTTTGGGCCTTTCCATCGCAGCGCTTGGTGCACTTGTAGTCTACGGTGCGATTAATACCAGTATGGGACTGAGGCTTTCAGAAGAAGACGAATTCAATGGCGCTGACCTAGCCATTCATAAAATATCTTCGACCAACGAGGATTGAGGCCAATATGGGAGCGGCATAAAGCCGCTCTTTTAGCAATTGTCTTTCTTGGCTTGGCCCGGAGGACAGAAATTACCATTACCTCGATGGTCATCATCATTGGTGCTGACTCTTACCTTTACATCATCGACTTCGCCTTCAACATTGGTAAGTTGACAGCCTGCCAAAGTCAGAAGCAATGTAAACGTTAGAGATACTTGTCTCATTGCTGTTCCTCTTAAATTGTAATTCTAATAGTGACCATTACGACTATGGTCTAATCCATATTACTACTGTTGCTATTCTTTCAGTGTTAAGCTAATGAAAAAACAGCAAGGATGAGTTATGAATTTCCCTTATAGAAATATTGTAGTACTTACTGGTGCAGGTATCTCGGCCGAATCTGGTATTCAAACATTTCGTGCGCAAGATGGCCTATGGGAGAATCACCGTATCGAAGATGTAGCAACGCCTGAAGGGTTTGCTCGCGATCCGGACCTTGTTCAAGACTTTTACAACCAACGCCGCAAGAAACTTCAAGATAATGCGATAAAGCCTAATGCAGCGCATGAAGCATTGGGTCGTTTAGAGGCTGAGTTAGAAGGTAAAGTGACGGTCATCACTCAAAATATAGACAACCTTCACGAAAGAGGCGGCAGTCAGAATGTGATTCACATGCATGGTGAGTTGCTCAAGGCCCGCTGTAGTGAATCTAACCAAGTAGTAGAGCACAATGAGGACATTAAGACCGGCGAGCTTTGTCACTGTTGTCAGATCCCTTCACAAATGCGACCACATATTGTTTGGTTTGGTGAAATGCCACTGCGAATGGGTGATATCTACGCGTCATTAGAAGAAGCAGATTTGTTTATTTCTATTGGGACTTCTGGCGTTGTGTATCCCGCAGCAGGTTTTGTTCATGATGCAAAAATGCACGGCGCACATACCATTGAAATTAACCTAGAACCTAGTGCGGTAGAAAGTGAATTTGAGGAAAAACGCTACGGAAAAGCAAGCGTTGAGGTTCCAAAATTAGTTGACGAGATACTGGCTCTAGAAGGAAAAGAAAGAGCGTAATAACTTCAACAGGAAGAGTTTTTGTCTTGTCATTAAGAACAAAAAAGCGGCTCATGAGCCGCTTTTTCATCTCTTTAAAACTAACGAATTAGTTGTTCACTTTTAGCTTTTGGAAGTACTCATCGTACATTACGCTCGCTTCGCCAACTTCATCTTGCCAAGTACCGCTGTCCATCACTTCTTGTGGTGGGAAGATGCTTGGATCATTAGCAAATTCTTTCGGTAGCAGATCGTGTGCCGTTTTAACTGGCGTAGGATAACCAATCTCAAGTGCAATCTTAGCTGCGTTCTCAGGACGTAGTAGGAAATCGATCATCTTATGAGCTGCGTCAACGTTCTTCGCACCAGCTGGAATTGCTAGGCTGTCCATCCAGAAGATAGTGCCTTTTTCTGGCCAGATGATGTCGATGTTCGCGCCTTCTTGACGAGCCATGTATGCAGAACCGTTCCAAAGCATGCCTAGTGAAACTTCACCCGCAAGGTAAGGGTTTGCAGGAAAGTCTGAGTTAAATACTAATACGTTTGGCATTAGCTTTTTCAGTTCTTCGTAAGCGGCTTTGATTTCTTCTGGGTTAGTCGTGTTTGGTGAGTAACCAAGCTTAGTCAATGCAATGTGGAATACTTCGCGAGAATCATCCATCAGCATTAGTTGACCTTCCCACTTGCTATCCCAGAAATCATCCCATTTAGAAACCGATGACTTGTCTAGCATGTCAGCATTGATACCAATACCGGTCGCACCCCAAATGTATGGGATAGAGTAGTTGTTGTTCGGATCGAACGGTTTGTTTAGGAAGTTAGTATCAAGATCGGCAAAATGAGATAATTTCTCTTTGTCGATCTGTTGTAGCATGCCTTCTTTACGCATTTTAGAGACGAAATAGGTAGACGGTACTACCAAGTCGTAACCAGAACCTTGAGTTTTTAGTTTTGCGTACATACTCTCGTTAGATTCGTATGTAGAGTAAATAACTTTGATTCCGGTTTCTTTTGTAAAGTCTTCAAGAACTTCGTTTGGAATGTATTCCGACCAGTTGTAGAAATACAGTTCTTGATCAGCAGCCATTGCAGGGGTAGCGATGAGCGTCGCTGCACATAGAGCGCTTGCGTAGAATTTACTTTTCATTTGTTTTCCGTTTTGTTTCGCGATTGGACAAGTCAATACTAGCTGGAGTTATCGAGTTGAGCCAAATCGCAGTAAGCACAAATATGTTCATTTAGCTTGAATATCGTTGTCTCCTTGTTATGAGACGATAAATCTATGATACCAAGACAAATAAACCTAGCAACGCGCGATTATATCAGCCTAAGACAAAAATAGGCAGCGTATTGCTGCCTATTTTCCTATGGTTGATGACTTGTTACACAAGCTAGATTATTGCCCCGCTTTCAGCTTGAGGAAGTAATCTTCGTATTTAACGGTTAGATCACCAACCGCATCTTGCCATTCAACGCGGTCAAGGTCTTCTTGAGAAGGGAATAGTGGGGCAACGTCTTTAAACTTAGCATTCGATTCCTCCACCGCCGTTAGGTAGCCAGTATCACGAGAGATTTGCTCTGCGATTTCTGGGCGCAGTAAGAAGTCGATCATCTTGTGAGCTGCTTCTACGTTCTTCGCACCGGAAGAGATAGCGAAGTTATCAACCCAGCCGATACCGCCTTCTTTAGGAAAAACGAGTTTAAGGTTCAGGCCTTCACTTTGTGCCGCTGCGGCGCTACCGTTCCAAAGCATACCAACGCCCACTTCACCAGACATGTAAGGTGCGCCAGGGTTGTCAGAGTTGAAAACTAAAACGTTAGGCATCAACTTTTGTAGCTCAGCGTACGCTTCATCGATTTGCTTAGGGTCTTTTGAGTTACCTGAGTAGCCAAGTTTACGCAGAGCGATATGGAACACTTCACGAGTGTCGTCCATCAACATTACTTGACCTTCAAGCTCAGGCTTCCATAGGTCAGCCCAGCTTTGGAACTCGTTTGGATCGTACATGTCTGCGTTAACCGCTAGGCCTGTAATCGCAACAACGTGTGGGATAGAGTAGTCGTTACTTGGATCGTAAGGCTTGTCTAGGTAGTTTTTATCTAGGTTGCCGAAGTTTTTCAGCTTAGTCTTATCGATCTTTTGTAGCATGCCTTCGTCACGCATCTTCGCCACGAAGTACGTTGAAGGTACTACTAGGTCATAACCTTGGTTATGAGTTTTTAGCTTTGCATACAAAGTTTCGTTCGACTCGTAAGTCGAGTAGATCACTTTGATGCCAGTTTCTTTAGTAAATTGCTCTAGGATATTACTGTTGATGTAAGGACCCCAGTTCATAAATACTAGTTCTTTATCATCCGCTGTCGCTGTACCAGAGAACAGAGAAAGCGCACATGCACTACCAGCTAATAGAGTAGCCCATTTTTTCATTGACGTTAGCTCCAAACCAAACGTTGTCCAATTTTGGACGATAGATAGAAAAACAGAATGGCATGTAACCATTCTGTTTCGTGATGTTAACAGGTGCGGATTCTACTTCACTTTTTCTCTTGCTAGCAACTGAGAAATTACTACCAAGACCAAAGAAACAATCAACATCACCGTTGCTAGGGCGTTAACTTCCGGTGAAATGCCCACCTTAACCATTGAGTAAATCTTCAATGGCAAGATTTCGTATGTTGGACCCGTTACAAACGAGCTGATGATCACATCGTCCAAAGACAAGGTAAAGCTCAATAGCCAACCTGCGGCAACCGCTGGTTTAGCGAGAGGAAGGATGATCTGTTTCAAGATAACCCACTCGCTTGCACCAAGGTCTTTTGCTGCTTCCAACATTTTCACATCAAAGCCATTTAAGCGGCTGTATACAGTTACCACAACGAATGGTAGACAAAAGGTGATGTGAGCAATCAATAGTGTAAAGAAGCCAAGCTGTGCGCCTAATACTAGGAACAGAGCAAGTAATGAAATCGCCATTACAATATCGGGAGACATCATCACGACAAACAGCATGCCGTTTACCGCACCTTTACCTTTGAACGAGTAACGGAATAGGGCAACGGCCGTTAAGCTACCAATGATGGTTGCTGCTGTCGCTGAGAATACCGCTACGTTCAATGAATGCCATGCAGCTTGCATTAGGCTGTCGTTATTTACTAAGGTTTCGTACCATTTCGTGGTGAAACCACCCCATTTCATACCAAATTTGTTGGCATTAAATGAGTTAACAATTAAGACGATGATTGGCAGATACAAAAATGAATACACCAGCGCCATAAAGCTAAATCTAACTGTGCGTCCCATTAGTCTAGCTCCACTTTCTTATTCAATAGTTTGCCTGCTCTGTAGTAAGCGTAAAGCATCACAGCCATTGCGAAGGTGAGGGCGATACTGGTCGCAGCACCAAATGGCCAGTCACGAGCGTTCAATACTTGGCTCTTAATAACGTTACCAATCAGTAGGTTCTTCGCACCACCAAGAAGGTCAGAGATGTAGAACATACCTAGTGCTGGTAGCAGAACCAACAAACAACCACCGATAATGCCAGGCATTGTAAGAGGTAGAATCACTTTCGTAATGGTTTGGAACTTGTTCGCACCAAGATCTTTCGCCGCCTCGATATAAGTGTTGTCCAACTTCTCGATTGCCGAGTAAAGCGGCAGAATCATAAATGGAAGCAGGATGTACACAAGACCAATCATTACTGCTGTTTCGGTGTACATAATACGTAATGGCTTATCGATGATTTCCATCGCCATTAATGATTTGTTCAAAATACCTTGTGTACCCAGAACAATCTTCAGGCCGTAAGTACGGATAAGAGAGTTTGTCCAAAAAGGTACAATAACTAAGAACAACATGAATGGGCGCCATTTCTCTGGCATTTTCGCTATGATGTAAGCAAATGGGTAACCAATTACTAAACACAACAACGTCGCCACAATCGCCATGTAGAACGAGTGCATCAGCACTTTCGCATACAAGGGGTCGAGTAGACGTAAGTAGTTGTCGAAAGTAAATGTCATTTCGATTAAGTTTGCTTCATCACGCGTTAAGAAACTCGTACCGATAATCATCACATTTGGTACCAACACGAAAAGTGTTAGCCAACCGACGATTAAGGTAATGATCGCGTTTTGAAGATTAATCTTCTTGCTTATCATTGAGGACTACCTCCCAGCTCTCAACCCAAGTGATAGCGACTTTCTGGCCAAGTGAGTGGTCCACATCAGGATCATCTTCGTTAAAGAATTCGCTAACCATTACACGCATGCCCGAATCCAATTGGATAACTGAATCAAGCGTCATACCTTTATAGGTACGCTCTGTTACGTGACCTACGATGCCTTTTTCTTCAGACTCTTTGATCTCTTCGATACGTAAGTCTTCTGGGCGAAGTAGTACTTGCAGTTTTTCACCTGCTTGCGCTTCCTGATCGTAGTAAACAACAGACTCGACACCTTCGATTTCTGCACGGATACGTTTCTCGTCGATACGCTCTAGCATGGTTGCGTTGAATACGTTGATCTCACCGATAAAGCGAGCAACAAATAGGTTCTTCGGCTCTTCGTAAATCTCACGTGGAGAACCATCCTGCTCAATAACACCGTCGCGCATTACAATAATGCGGTCAGACATCGATAGGGCTTCTTCCTGATCGTGCGTAACGAAGATAAAGGTAATACCAAGTTGACGCTGAAGCTGTTTAAGCTCAATTTGCATTTGCTTACGCAGTTTGTAATCAAGTGCAGATAGAGATTCATCTAGCAGCAGTACTTTTGGTTTGTTAACAACCGCACGCGCAATGGCGATACGTTGTTGCTGACCACCAGAAAGCTGATGAGGCTTACGCTGTGCCATTTTTTCTAGGCGCACCATGCGCAGTGCTTCCATTACTCGTGGTTCAATGTCCGCAGTAGGCGTTTTCTGCATACGAAGACCAAAAGCGACATTCTCATATACGGTCATATGTGGAAACAATGCGTAACTTTGAAATACCGTGTTGACGTGCCTTTGCTCTGCAGGAACCTGTGTTACATCCTGGTCATCCAAAATAATTTGACCGTTATCTGCCGTTTCAAAACCTGCAATCATGCGTAAAACTGTTGTCTTACCACAACCAGAAGGCCCGAGAATCGTCAGAAATTCACCATGATTAACATCCAGATTTAAATTACCGATGATTTCCTTACCATCGAAACTTTTACTAATACCAGATAAACGAATAACTGGCTTTCCTGCTTGCGGTTTTGCGTTCAACGTCTGTATTTCCCCCACGTTCAAGCCGGGATTATCCCAGCTGATGTGACACTAACCATTCACTTTTGAGGCGCGCATCATAATCACCAAAAGTGTGAAATTAAAGCATTTTCTTATCTTGAAACAGAAATAATTTTGCAGGAAAAAGCCATCATTCCTTACCATACTGTTTTTATGAGATTAATTGGCATCTAGACACAGTTTGATAGCACTAAACTTTGTTCAACAATTGTTTCAATTTCATGACCTTGAAAGTGGTTAATTATCAACCATACAGTTGAGATTGCAAGGATTGTAGGTGAGTTGTGATGTTAGATGTGGAAAGATTTCTTTATAATGACGATTACATTAATTGACTGGAATTCCAGTCAAAATTTTACAAGTTAGTCTTGGATAAACTATGAACGACGATTTTGAGAAAGATTTCAATCTTGGGGGGAGTGTAGAGCGAGCTTTGTCTGGCAACTACGAGCTTAAAGCTGGCGCGGTTTTTAACGAAGCTTGGCGAGCAACCATCCAGCACTTTTTATCATTTTCTCCTGCCATTATTGTATTGCTTTTTGTCCAGTTAGGTATTTTCTATATTGCATTAAAACTGCAGTTGGGCGATTTGACCGTTATTCTTGATGCGTTTGAGAACCCAGAGTCGTTCACAAACGATATTGTGTCTTCTATTTATGTCGCGAATTTCAGTTATGAGGTGATTAGCGCACCAATTTATGCGGGGATCAGCTTGATGGCTATGAGCCATGTCGCTGGCCTGAAGACTAAGTTGCGCCATGTTGGAAAGGGGTTGCAGTTCACCATTCCTGTTATTCTAGCAACGCTCATGAGCTTAATGCTACAAGGTGTGGTTGGTATGATTTTTCCTTTACTGTCGCTGTATCTTTCCTTGGCATTTAGTCACTCTATTTTGTTGATTTGTGAGAAAAGGGTGCCACCAATGCAAGCGTTGCTGTTATCACTTCGCGCAATCAACAAGAAGATTTTTGTGGTCGCGGGGCTTTACTTAGGCGTGATGTTAATGTTTATTATTGCAGCAATGTTCTACGGTATTGGCTTGATTTTTGTGCTGCCATTCTTCTTCCATTTGAAAGGCATACTCTACCGCGAAATGTTTGGAATTAAGCTTAAGACCGTTACAACACAGAAAAACGATAATGATCACGATGGTAACTCACAGGTGTTTGATGCCTAATTCTTTGAAATCAATAAGTTTACGAGTGGCGGCAACCTGTATAGCCGCCACTTTCATTTCTATAGGCCCATATTTACACTACGAGAAACAGTTTAAATATGTGGAAAATCCTGACGTACTCTCTGGCAAGATTAAGCATGTCGATTTATCACACTTGCCATACATCGGTGATATCCCAGACTTCAATTCAATAAAAGATACGAAAGAGAAAAAAGCTGCTTTTTTTGATTTTTTAAGGCCTAAAATTGCTCTTGAGAATCAACGAATTCGTCATGAGCGGGCCTTTCTTACCTCTTTAAAGGTGGGACAAGTGACGCAAGAACAAGAAGAGTATGCTCAGCGGTTATCATCTCTGTATTCGTTGCCCTTGAGTAACGATAAGATTGATCAAGCATGGCTAGACGAGATGCTTGTGAGAGTGAACGTCTTACCAGAAGCGTTGGTTCTAACTCAAGCGGCAAATGAATCTGCGTGGGGCACTTCTCGTTTTGCTACTCAAGCAAACAACTTGTTCGGCCAATGGTGTTATAAAAAGGGCTGTGGAATTGTTCCAGCGCAACGTGGCGCTAACAAAGTTCATGAAGTTGAAAAATTCGATTCTGTACAACAGTCTGTTCATGGCTACTTTATGAATGTTAATCGAAACCCAGCGTATGCAGACCTGCGTGAAATCAGAACATCTCTGGCTGAAAAGAACAAGGGCTTGTTAACGGTCGCAACCGCGTCAGAGTTAACGCATGGGTTGCTAGCCTATTCTGAACGTGGCATCGCCTATGTACACGATCTTCGCGCTATGATTCGTCATAACAACGCCTACTGGACGCAATAAAATAACGGATAAAATGAAAAAGTTAAGCCTAAGTCTGTTGGGAAGTGCGGCGCTAATTCTTGCATCGCCGATAACCCAAGCTCAAGAGTACATGTTCACGTACTCAAAGTTATATACTCAACTAAAAAACAACAATAAAGAAGGGCATGACGATGTGAAAGTTGGTGTCTTTTTTGTGGACGCAAAAACTAAACAAATTTGTACGATAGAAAAAGCTTGGATGGAAAAAGAAGAGCACTATGAAGAGTTTGTTATCCCTGCTTCACAAGAGTTGCCTTTACCAGTTGATAAAAACTTAAAGTCAGCGAATCCGTTGGTTTTTGTCGATACCCCAAAAGATACACGTTGCGATTACTCACTTGTCGTGATGACCAAAGAACCATTACAGGGTAACGTTTCTTACGAGCAACTTAAGCCTCTTCTACCTCAAATGCAGACGATGCTGGAAGATTTAGGCGGTATATTTGCGGGTTGGTTTACACCGGAAGTTCAAGGTGTGACGATGGAGTTTGCAAATCAACTGAATGATAAAGTGATTTTCTCAAACGGAACCGAAAAGCCAATTGTCAATGGCAAGATACAAGTCGCACTAAGTGAAATAGGGCAAGGTGGCACAATGACACTACCAGAACCGACGATGCGAGTGCTACCTTATCTGCCTAACGCAAAGAAGTGAACACTGAGAGTTTAGAAAGGGCTGCAATTGCGGCTCTTTTTTCAGTTGTGACCGTAACTAAAGTATCTTTCACACTCTTTTCTTAAAGACTCAATAAGACAAGCATTTAATCCTGCGTAAAAAGCTCGTATAATCCACGCCCCAAAGAAACCCATGTTAGGAAGTCCTAGTCGATTTATCGGCGATGTGAGAGCCCGCAATGAACCAAATAGATACAAGAAAAGAAACCCTAGAATTCAACAAGCTTCAGAAACGCCTGAGAAGACATGTTGGAAATGCCATTACTGATTACAACATGATCGAAGAAGGCGATGTTGTGATGGCATGTATTAGCGGTGGTAAAGATTCATTCGCGATGCTTGATATCCTGCTGAATCTTCAAAAAGCCGCACCGATCAAATTTGAAGTGGTTGCGGTAAACCTAGACCAAAAACAACCGGGCTTCCCTGAGCACATTCTGCCAGAGTATTTCGAAACACTGAATATCCCTTACTATATTGTCGATAAGGACACTTATTCCGTCGTAAAAGAGAAGGTACCAGAAGGCAAAACCACTTGTGGTCTGTGTTCACGCCTGCGACGTGGTACGCTGTATTCATTTGCAGAGAAGATTGGTGCAACTAAGCTTGCGCTAGGTCATCACATGGATGACATCGTCGAAACAATGTTCTTGAATATGTTCCACGGCTCTCGCCTTAAAGCGATGCCACCAAAGCTACGCTCTGATGATGGTCGTAACGTGGTCATTCGTCCATTGACTTACTGTCGTGAAAAAGATCTGATCAAATACGCTGAGCACAAGGATTTCCCAATTATTCCGTGTAACCTTTGTGGCTCTCAAGAGAATCTTCAGCGTCAATCTATAAAAGCAATGTTGATTGAATGGGATAAGAAGACGCCAGGGCGTGTGGAAGCGATTTTTAAATCAATTCAAAACGTAAGCCCAAGCCAACTAGCAGACCGCGAATTGTTCGACTTTGTTAACTTACCGCTAGATCGTGAAGGTAACCGCGAAGAGTATGAATTTAATGAGGCTGTCGTTTCTTCGACGAATATTGATGAATCAATGTTCATCGATGTTACGAACATCTAACTCGTAAAAAAGGAGGTCAATTAGACCTCCTTTTTTGTACCCAACGCTTTAACTGTTCCCAAACAAAAATCCCCCTGTATTGGGGGGATTTATTAGCGCTTATTTGAAAGCGCTCAATACATAGCAATACTAAGGAGAGATTAGGTTGCTGTATTTGGGTCGAGAGGGCTAATGTAGCCTTTTGGTTTTAGAGCCAACACATCGCAATTTATTTTATCAATTACGTGCTCCGCTGTATTACCAATAAAGACAGCAGAAAGCCCAGTTCGCCCTGTAGTACCTAAAATAACCATTGCAGCATTCAAGCGCTCTGCAGCTGCCGGAATGACATCTTCAGGTAAACCTTGCTCAACTATCGTTTGTTCTTCATCAAGACCATGTTTTTGGCGTAGTGCTTTCATAGCCGTTAAATGATGACCTCGCACTGCATCGGTATAAGTCGTTGGGTCAAATTCAGGAAGTTCAATCGTAATGTTCGCCGGTGTAACGGGGTAGGCGTTAACAAGATATGGCTTGGCCTCAAGCCGAGTGGTGATTTCTTTTAATCGCTCGACCATCGTATCGTTGAGATCAATATGAGTCGGGTTTTCTGAGCCCACATGTACTGAGGCAAGGATACTTGCTTGTTCCGGCCAAGCAGCATTCTTAATAAGAAGCACTGGAATAGGGCATTTTCGCAACAAGTGCCAATCTGTCGGTGTAAAAATGACAGACTCTAAAACATCATGCTTACGTGTGCCTTTGATGACTAGGTCATGATTGCCTGCATAGACTTCAGCAATAATCGCCTCATAAGGACGGTTGTGCCAGACAACACAAACATCAAAGTCGAAGCCATCGTTTAGGTATGGTTGAGCAATTTTACGCATCCACTGCTCACGCTGATGAATGACACCTCGACGCATAGCATCTCTTTCATCCACTGATAGCATTGACGTCATGTCATACGAGAAATCGTAAATGGATAAAAAGAAAGTGATTCGGCTTCTAGATACACTTTTCTGAGCTAATTGAACAGCTCTTGCAAGTGCGGGCTGCTCATCATTATTGATGTCAGCTACAACAAGGATCTTACTGTATATACTCATAACTAAGCCCACTTCTATTGCAAAACCAGATTCTGAATGTAAATTAAATCAGTATTTTGGAGTACTCACCGTACATTTTTACTGTAGCTTAGTTTGGAGAACTTTTTGAGGACTTTCGAAAGGAATTTATGAGAAATATGATGTAGCTCATTTTCGAGCTACATCAATAATTAGGGTGTATTATTCTTTAGTTACACCAGCAAGTTCCATCAATGCATCGTGGTCTAAGATAGTGATATATTTACCTTTTACGCTTAGGATCTCAGATTTCTGGAAACGACCTAACAAACGACTGATCGTTTCGACTGTAAGACCAAGGTAGTTGCCAATATCACCACGAGTCATAGTTAAACGAAACTCTCTAGGGCTGAAGCCACGCTGAGAAAAACGCGTTGATAGGTTGTAAAGGAAAGCAGCTAGTCGCTCTTCTGCGTTCTTTTTAGAAAGAAGCAAAATCATTTCCTGATCACCTTTAATTTCGTTACTCATCAAACGCATGATTTGCTGGCGAAGCTTAGGCATTTTACCCGATAGATCGTCTAAAATTTCGTATGGGATTTCACATACCATCGACGTTTCGAGTGCTTGAGCAAAGCTAGGGTGGGAGTCACCAGTGATAGCATCGAAACCGACTAAGTCTCCAGCTAAGTGAAACGCTGTGATTTGCTCATCACCTTGCTCTGTGATCGTATAGCTCTTGATGGTACCAGAGCGGATAGCGTATAGCGATTTTAGCTCATCACCGGCCTTAAAAAGCTCTTGTCCTTTTTGAATAGGCTTCTTACGTTCGATGATTTGGTCAAGCTGATCAAGTTCTGCCTCATTTAGAGTGAACGGGATACACAGTTGACTAATGCTACAATCTTGGCAATGAATGGCGCAACCGCCTGATTGGATACGCTTTGTTGCAGGTTTTTCAGAAATCATAACAACCTTTCACTATTTGATATACATCAATATTTTAGCATCGCTTAATCTTAAAGGGTAGCAAAAATGTCACCTCAATAGAGTTTAACGTTATATGAAACCGAGTAACGCTAAGGCTCCTACAGCGGTATACGTACCATAGCCAATAAGGACTAATGCTGAAATATTTCTAAATATTAATGATTTTTGTAATTTCTGAAAATGATTGGCACCGTATCCAATAATAAGCATTGCAGGTAGTGTTCCGAGCCCAAACGCAAGCATAATTAGGCCGCCGTTCATCGCACTACCAGAAACCGCCGACCAAGTAAGCGCTGAATAAACTAAGCCACATGGTAACCAACCCCAAATAAAGCCAAATGGCAACGCGTGAAGAGGATGCTTTAGTGGCAACAGATTCTTCCCTGCCGGCGAGATAAAGCGCCAGATATACTGCCCTAGCTTTTCTATTAAAAGTAAGCCTTGCCACCATTTAGCAATATACAGCGCGACCAGAATCATGAATAACGCAGCAATCAGCCTTAACCAAGCAAGAGAATGCGTTAACCCACTAAGCTCAGATAAACCTGATATAGCACCACCCACTAATGCTCCTATTAAGGTATAACTGATCAATCGTCCGAGGTTGTAGAAGAGGGGGATAAGAGGGGTGGTTTTATTTTTAGCAGAAGAGCCCATGGTAAGCAGAGACGCGATACCACCACACATACCCATACAATGACCGGCTCCTACTAAGCCGATCATCAACGCACCGATAAAATCAGGAGTCATAAAGGTCGCTACTTTTTATCACTATTAGATTGGTCTTCTTCGTCGAGAAGAATGTTGTGCCCTTGCCGTTCAAGATCTTCAAACTGATCGCTTCTTACCGCCCAAAGAAAAACGGCGACAGCAACACAAACGAGAACGATAGCGATGGGAATCAATATATAAAGACTTTCCATGTTTGCTTTCTCTACTTATTTCTCTTTGAGCAGGCGCAAAGAGTTAGATACAACGATAATTGAGCTTGCAGACATGCCAACTACTGCAATGTAGGGAGCCACTAAACCTGCGACCGCCAAAGGCAAAATTAACAGGTTGTAACCCAAAGACCAAGCCAAGTTTTCTCGAATAATCTTTCTTGTACGCAGTGCAAGCAAACGTGCTTCTAGTAGCTTTTCGAGATTATCCCCAAGTAACGTCATATCTGCAGAAGCTTTAGCGACATCTGTACCACCGCCCATTGCGACAGAAAGGTGAGCTCCGGCGAGAGTCGGCGCGTCATTGATTCCATCACCAACCATCATAGTGATACTGTTTTCGTCCAAGCTCTTAAGGTATGCAAGCTTATCTTCTGGCTTTGCTGACGCGACGATGTGATCGATACCAATTTCATTCGCCACTGGTTGGGCGTTTGAGAGAGAATCACCAGTTAGCAGGGTTGTCTTAATTCCAGCGTCAGCAAAACGTTGAATAAAGGCTTTGCTTTCTTTTCGGATAGGGTCGCGGTAGTAAAAGCTAGCGACATGCTTGCCATCAACCGACAGATAGACCGCCTGGCTTTCACCACTTTCTTTGCCTTGAACAAAAGCCGCACTGCCTATCTTAACGATTTTGCCATTCCATATCCCTTCAATCCCTGACCCAATCACGTTTTGCACATCAGACACGATAAAGTCATCATTGGCGTAACTTGCAAAAGAGCGAGCGATAGGATGGTTTGCATGAGCTTCTAATGCTGCGGCTAGAGAGAGACAATCTTCTTTTGGAAGATCACTCAACACTTTTGTATCACAGATCTCAATATCACCTTTCGTTAGAGTGCCTGTTTTATCTACAACTAAGTGGTTGATCTTACATAATGTCTCAAACACATGGCCTTTACGAAGTAAAATGCCAAAATTACCCATTCTAGAGGTAGCACAAGTGAGTGCGGTCGGTGTGGCCAGAGATAGCGCACATGGACACGTAGCGACTAGCACAGACAGCATGATCCAAAACGCATCATCTGGTTTTGTTTGATGCCAGTAAAACCAAGTACCAGCAGAGATAATAAGAATCACACCAACAAAGTAACGGGCGACAATGTCTGCAATTTCCGCAATTTTAGGTTTGGAGTGTTGAGCTTCATCTTGTAAACGCACGATGTTAGAAATCATTGAATCGGCCTTTGAGCTTACTACCTCAAGTTCAAATGATTCGTCTCCGTTTAGCGTTCCCGCATAAACAATATCGCCTTCTCGTTTCACAACATGCACTGACTCACCCGTTAGCATGGATTCATCAATATGAATACGGCCTGAAATAACTTTACCGTCAGCGGGGATATGTTCACCAGGTAGAACGCGAATACGATCGCCAACTTTTAGCGTCTTCACGGGTATCTGATCACCGTCCAGCGTTGTAGCAATTGCCGGAATCAACTTAAGAAGGTTACCACTCGCTGCAGCAGCTTTGCGACGAGCGCGCATCTCTAAGAATCGACCTACTAACAAAAAGAAGGTAAACATCGAGATAGATTCAAAGAAGACTTCGCCTTGTTCAGTTACTGTTGCAACTAAACTTGCAACATAGGCAAAGATCAACGCAATAGAAACCGGGACATCCATACCAAGGGTTCGGCCTTTGATACTGCGCCATGCGTTTAAGTAAAATGGAAGAGCGGAATAAAGCAAAACAGGAGTAGCAAAAATCAAACTTACCCAACGAAAGTAACTTTTAAACTCTGGCTCTAAATCACCAAAGACTTCGAGATACAGTGCAACGGCGAGCATCATGACCTGCATGGTTGCTAAACCTGCAATACCTAGCCGATATAGATATTGCTTCATCATTCGATGGTAAGAGGCTTCTTGCTTATCTGCTTCAAAAGGTGCAGCTTTGTAACCAAGTTTATGAATAACGGAAAGGAGCTCGCTTAACCGTACCTGAGTTTTATCCCAGGCTAGTAACGCTCGATTGGTGGTTGTATTAACACGGATAGATACCAACCCGGCCGTATTAGAAACTTGCTTTTCGATTAACCACGCACAAGCGGCACATGAAACGCCTTCCAAAGAAAGGGTTACTTCAGAAACATTTTCGCGATTTCGTACGAATTCAGATTGTACATCCGCATTGTCATAATGAATTAAAGCTTGGAGTTGCTCTGGTACTAGGTCTGCCTTTTCTGCAGGCGCAGTGCGGTATTGGTAATATGATACAAGACCACTATCGACAATAGTCTGCGCCACAGTTTCGCAGCCCGGACAACACATGTCGCGAATTTCACCCAATATTTCTACTTTGAAATCCGTGTTGGCTGGTACATCTTCACCGCAGTGATAACAGGATTTACACATATGCTTACTTCATTAACGGTGTTGAAGAGGCAGGAAACTCAACTTTACCTTGGATCATCCATTGCTTGTCGTGTGGTTGTAGTTCAACAAACCATGGTCCTTGAATAGATTCCTCAGCTTTTAGTCGGTAATTACCAGATGCATCCGCTGTTACAAGCTTTGTGAAGTCACGATCAGGAAGAGTACGATGAGTGAAAGTGGCCGTTAGAGCAGGGTAATGAGGTAGCTTCCCTTTAGCGAAAACAATCACAACATTGTTATTTTCAGAGGAAATCTCAGCGTTAAGACCTAGGTCACGAGCGACATTCATTTTACTAATGTCGATATTAATGCCTTTGCCTTTTTTATAGTAATCCTCGGCGACTAAAGAAACAGAGTTGTTCGAGAAAACGACCACAGTAATCACAGTCCAAACTACGACAGTAAGAGGAAGGATGATTAGGAACCACGGCCAAAATTGTTTATACCAAGGCTTTACCATAAAAAAGTTCTCAACAGCTAAATGAAAAAATGTAAGGCGTTAAATTTAAAGGAAAGACAGCCCCTATGAAAGGGGCTGTTATTGCTATGTTACGTAATATCTCAGTTACTTACTCTCTGAGTTACTTAAACTCCAGACATATGAGGCAACGAGCTGAACTTTATCTTCACCCAAAATGTCTTTCCACGCAGGCATTACGCCTGAGCGTCCGTTCATTACGGTTTCTGTTACAGCTGCACGAGAGTCACCAAATAACCAGTCTTGGTCTGTAAGGTCAGGCGCACCGACTGCAGGGTTACCCTTACCATCGGTACCATGACAAGCTGCACACACTACGAAGCGTGCTTTACCTGCCGCGGCTTCACGAGCATTTACTTTACGACCAGATAGACTAAGTGTGTAACTTACAACTTCTTGAACACCTTGCTCACCAAGGGCATCTTTCCATGCTGGCATTTGACCAATACGGCCGTGCATGATGGTTGTAACGATCGCTGCTGGCTCGCCACCATATAGCCATGCATCATCAGTCAGGTTAGGGAAGCCTTTCTGACCACGTGCATCAGAGCCATGGCATTGAGAACAGTTTTGCAAAAACAAACGCTGACCAACTTTTAATGCTTCAGGATCTTGCGCAATTTCAGGAATTGGGCGTAGACCACTGTCATTGTGCGCAAGTTTACGGAATGCTTCGCCGAAGTAAGCGTCGGCATCATCCAGTTCTTTTGCATATTGGTTTAGTTGCTTGTTCTCTTGTGCTGCAGCGATGGCTTCTTTTGACTCTTCTAGTGAGCGAACGGTTTGAGCCGAACTCTGCCAGTTTAAAAAGCCCTTGAAGCTACCTAGACCTGGGAATAGGGCAAGGTAAACTGCTGCGAACACAAATGTGCTTACAAACAGGTAAGTCCACCACTTTGGTAGAGGGTTGTTTAGCTCGCGAATACCATCGTACTCGTGGCCCATGTCTTCCCCTTCCTCGACGCCCATTTTATCTTTAGCGCACCAAGTCAGGAGAATCGCACAGCCTACTAGCGTACCGACAGTAATCACGATAATCCAGAGACTCCAGAATGTAGTCATTACTTCTTCACTCCTTGGTTATTAGGGGTCTTTTGTTCTTCGTCAGCAAACACCAAGTTGGCATCTTCTTCAAAGCGTGCTTTACGCTTTTTACTAAATGCCCACCATACGATGCCAATAAAACTAGCGAAGAGTACAACGGTATAAATACTATGAATTGTACCGAAATCCATATGATCCCCTTACTTCATTGCATGACCAAGAGACTGAAGGTAAGCGATGATTGCATCCATCTCTGTTTTACCTTCTACTTCTTTAGCCGAATTCGCGATCTCTTCATCAGTGTATGGAACGCCGAACTGATCACGAAATAGCTCAAGTTTCTTCTGAGTTAGCTTACCGTCTAAAACGTTTTCAGCTAGCCACGGGAAACCTGGCATGTTTGACTCAGGTACAAGCTCACGAGGATCTAACAGGTGAACACGGTGCCATTCGTCAGAATAACGACCACCAACACGAGCTAAATCCGGGCCTGTACGCTTAGAGCCCCAAAGGAATGGGTGTTCCCAAACACTCTCACCAGCAACAGAGTAGTGACCGTAACGTTCAGTCTCTGAGCGGAAAGGACGAACCATCTGGCTGTGACAGACGTTACAACCTTCACGGATGTAGATATCACGGCCTTCCATCTCCAAAGGAGTGTAAGCGCGCAGATTTTCTACAGGTTCAGTCGTTTGCTTTTGGAAAATCAGAGGAGTGATCTCTACAAGAGCACCCCAACTGATAGCAAACACGATAAAAATAGCCAACAAACCGACATTACGTTCTAAGATTTCATGGCGATTATTAGAATTATTACTCATTCTTAAATCTCCTTATGCCGGATGTGGGATAGCTTTTAGGCTTTCTTTAGGTGCACTTACCGTTTTGTACGTGTTGTATGCCATTAGGAACATACCTGATAGGAAGATAAATCCGCCTAGGAAACGTACAAAGTAGAACGGATAAGACGCTTCTACAGACTCAACAAAGCTGTAAGTTAGCGTACCGTCAGAGTTAACCGCGCGCCACATAAGACCTTGCATTACACCAGAGATCCACATCGCAACGATGTAAAGAACGGTACCGATTGTTGCTAGCCAGAAATGCACATTAACTAGACCAACAGAGTACATACGCTCTTGGCCAAATAGGCGAGGTACCAAGTGATATACAGAGCCGATAGAGACCATCGCAACCCAACCTAACGCACCAGAGTGAACGTGACCAATGGTCCAGTCTGTGTAGTGAGAAAGTGCGTTAACCGTCTTAATCGACATCATCGGGCCTTCAAAGGTAGACATGCCGTAGAACGACAGTGAAACGATTAGGAAACGTAGGATAGGGTCATAACGAAGCTTATGCCATGCACCAGATAACGTCATAATACCGTTGATCATACCACCCCAAGAAGGAGCAAATAGAACCAGCGACATAACCATACCTAGAGACTGAGTCCAGTCTGGTAGCGCTGTATAATGAAGGTGGTGAGGGCCTGCCCAAATATATAGAGAAATAAGTGCCCAGAAGTGAACGATAGATAGACGGTAAGAATAAACAGGACGTTCAGCTTGTTTAGGAACGAAGTAGTACATCATACCTAGGAAACCAGCGGTCAGTAGGAAACCTACCGCATTGTGTCCATACCACCACTGAACCATCGCATCCACTGCGCCCGAGTAAATCGAGTAAGATTTACCAAGTGACACAGGAATAGCCATGCTGTTCACGATGTGAAGTACTGCTACTGTGATAATAAAGGCACCGAAGAACCAGTTTGCCACATAAATATGTGACGTGTTTCGCTTCACTAGTGTGCCGAAGAACACCACCGCATATGATACCCATACTAGCGCAATTGCGATATCAATAGGCCATTCTAGCTCAGCATACTCTTTACCCGATGTTAAACCGAGAGGCAAAGTAATGGCTGCTGCCAGGATGATTGCTTGCCAACCCCAAAAGGTGAAGGCAACTAGTGGGCCACCAAAAAGACGTGTTTGACATGTGCGCTGTACAACATAATAAGACGTTGCGAACAGAGCACTGGTACCAAACGCAAAAATTACCGCATTAGTATGCAGTGGACGTAAGCGACTGTACGTCAACCACGGCGTATCAAAGTTTAGCTGTGGCCAAACTAATTGAGCGGCAATCAAAACACCAACAGCCATACCAACTATGCCCCATAAAATGGTCACAAGGGTAAATTGGCGAACGACTGTATAGTTGTAGTTTTGTTCAAGCTGCTTTACTTGGCTCATTTGCATGCTTCCAATTTCTAATTAACTACACTTTTACTTCCAACACGACTTGCGTCGTAACACCACCCAAGTAAACTCTAGAATTCAAGTGTTATCATCACCTTATTTCCATTGCTGACTTTAATAAAAAGTGGCATTTTCAGCGTGACACTATACTTGAATTAACAATTCAATGACAGGGTAGTAACCTTACTGGACCTCTGGAAATCATTTTTTATTTAAAAAGTTTGAAGTTTGTAACAAGGATATTAGTAATTATGCCTGCACAAAAGTTAACAAAGGCGCGACTTGCACAAATCTTAATCATGCTCAGTGTTTTAATAAGCGCATTTTTCTGGCGTACCTTTACACACGAGAGTGTTAATAGCGTTGACTGTTCACAAAAAGAACGATGCGATGTAACAATTGAAGGAGAAATAATCACGATTAATCGTGACTCAATGGGAATTTCGCTCGAAACGACAGAAAGTAGCACTCTAAAAATTGATCTAAATCAATCTGGTAATTTTATCAATCTCAACGAAAAGCATAAGTCAGTAGAATGGGACATCATGCCTGAATCGAAAAAAATCACCTTTAAAAAAGGTGAAAACATTGTTGTAGTTCAATTATAAATACGATCTATCACGAGATAATCGTAACTTATTAATGAAATTAACACCTTCTTACCTAGAGAAAATTGGTTGGAATGGTATAACAGCAGAGTGATATCCAATTATAAAATCGTATGCATTGCCAATCAGTTTTTACTCATATTAAAGATGAAGACTCAGCGATAAAAACGCTCAGGTCCGAATTGACACAACAGAACTTGTCTTACGTGATGTGTTACTACACGGAAGAATACAATTTCGAGTTGATTCGAGAAGCGTTTCTTGCGCATTTTCCTGGTGTGCCTTTTCATGGCGCCAGTTCATGTCAAGCCGTAATGACAGATCAGGGCTTTCATACAGGCCCAGTAATTGCGGCACTTGCTGTTTATGATACAGGTCCTCATGCTTATGGTACTGGTATTTCTAATCACAACTCAGGTGACAGCGTCACCAAGGCTTTGGATATGGCCCTTGAGAACGCAAACCGTGTAGGAGAGGTACCAAACTTAATTCTACTTCATGCTACACCAGGGCAAGAGGAATCAATCATTGCGTCTATAGATGAAAGATTTGGAACTCTAATTCCAATTATTGGTGGTTCGGCCGCTGATAATAACATCGCTGGGAAATGGTCTGTGATAACCGCCCAAGGTTCTCAAACTTCAGGTTTAAGCTTAACTCTCTTTTACTCCTCTCAACCTGTTGATATCGCTTTTAGCGCTGGACATACACCAACTAATATCAAAGGTGTTGCAACCAAGACCAACGATAGATGCTTACTTGAAATTGATAACGAACCTGCGCTCAATGTTTATAGAAGGTGGACAAATCACCAGGATAACCAAGTAGGTAAAGATAATATGCTGTTTACAAACTCGAGTGCTTATCCATTAGGGCGGATCGCAGGTCATCTCTATGATCGCCCATATTACAAGTTATCCCATCCGATCCGTGAGACGCAAGATGGTGGAATCGAGTTGTTTACACGAATAGAAGAGGGTGACGAGCTCACATTAATGAAAGGAAGTCGTGAGCATCTCGTTGCGCGCGCTGCAAAAGTCGTCAATGCCGCTTTTAACCAAAAATTAGAAGAGTCTCGAAAAATTGGAGTGATAAATATCTTTTGCGCAGGTCCCATGTTGCACTTAATGCAAGACATGAATAGCGTTTGTGAACAAATTAACCAAGAACTAGAACATTTGCCTTTTATTTGCCCTTTTACTTTCGGCGAGCAAGGTAGATTTATTGGTGGTGAGAATGGACATGGAAACCTGATGATTTCATCGGCTATATTCCATAAACCTTATGAAAGATAAATACTTAGACATATATCAACAGGAAGCGCTTCAAGAAGCGTTAGTTGAGCTAAAGCAGGCTAGACAAAGAGAACGACTACTCGCCGATGAAAACAAGGCCATTCTTTCCGCGATATCTGCGATGAGTGAGGCAAAGAATCGGCATGAGATATTTACGGGATTAAACAATGTCCTCAAAAAGTACATCAACTTCGATGATTTTATTGTACTGACTCGTGATGGTGAACGATATCCCTTCAAGACATTGATATCAACTAATAGCGTATTTGATAATGTATCCTGGTTACACGGTAACACCTATCAAAGAGCTCTCAATGGTGAATGCATTCTACTGTTCGAGCCAGATAAACTCGCTGAGTTTGTTAACTTAAACAGCTTTATAAAAAGCCATGTAAACTCGGTCGTTTTAACTGGTATACGTTCAGAAGTAACGCAAACCGTAATCCTACTTATTGGAGCTCAGAAAGGGCACTTTAGCATAGAGAATAAGGAAACCTTGAGGCGGTTTCGTCCCTTAATTGAAAGGGCGGTCATTGATATCGAGACCAAAGAGAAGTTACAACGTATCGTTGAAGTAAGAACAACTCAGCTCGCTAAAGCAAGAGAAGAAGCAGAGCTTGCGAACCGGTCTAAGTCGGAGTTCTTAGCGATGATGAGTCATGAAATAAGAACCCCTTTAAATTCCGTTCTTGGAATGCTAGATATACTGAAGCAATCAACCTTGTCAGAAGAACAAATTGATGCTTTGAGCCAAATGGAGTGCTCTGCAGAGTTACTTCTCGCGATAATCAGTGACATTCTTGATCTTTCTAAAATCGAGTCAGGTCGCTTTCAGCTCAATGAACAATGGATTAACTTAAGAGACACTGTCACTTTTGTTATTTCTCAGCAAAAACAAATAGCTAAGAAGAAAAATCTTAAATTCAAGCTCAACTGTACTGTCACTAATGACAAACAATTTTGGATTGACTCCACGCGGTTATCTCAAATTCTGTTTAATCTAATAGGGAATGCAATAAAGTTTACAGACGAAGGTGAAGTAAAAGTTTCTGTATCTGAGCAAGATGCTGAACTTGTGATCTCAATATCTGACACTGGAATTGGTATATCTAAAGCAAAGCAAGAGCATTTGTTTACGGCATTTCATCAAGGAGACCGTTCCATCACGAGACGCTTCGGTGGTACAGGACTGGGGCTCGCAATAACCAAGCATTTAGTCGAAATGATGCGTGGAAAGATTGCCGTTAAAAGTGATGAGCATGTTGGTTCAACCTTTACGATTTCGATTCCAGTTTTGACTCGTTGTAATCAAAATCGTCCAGTTAGAATCGAAACCAATCAACCGACAAAAGCAATGGAACTTCTCGTCGTAGAAGATACCGAATCGAATCAGTTCGTAATAAAGCTTATCTTAAATAAGCTTGGCCATAATGTTCATATCGCAAGCCATGGAGCAGAGGCATTAACATTTTTAGAAGAGAATGAGGATTTAATCGATTTGATTCTCATGGATGTCTCGATGCCAGTGATGGATGGAATTACCGCAACAAGACTTATTCGAGATAAAGGTCTCAGGACCCCAATTATAGCGTTAACTGCACATGCGCTAGAAAGCGATAGAGATAAATGCCTGGATGCCGGTATGGACGGATTCATTTCCAAGCCAGTTAGAAGACAAGATATCTTTGAAGCTATACAGTCATTTCAATAAGTAAAAAGGCGTTAATATAGATCTTAACAATCGATAGATTATTAAGATCTATATTAAGTATTTTATGGTAAATAACCATTATGTTTAATGCTAAAGCCCTTAAATTTAAAATCTGCAAGGGAATAGGAGCATACTCAGATAATATTTAGCGTACGGCGATATATAATTTAACATAACACATATAATGCGCACTGTAATAGTGGTTCCTGTGGACTTGCAATCACTAAAGCCAATCCGGCACAAACCATTGAAATGCTTGATAATCCAAGTCCGTTATACTTTTTTGCAATGCTTTCCCACATGCTTTTTATAGCTGGGTTTTCATTGCGATCAGCGTGACATCCTAGCAACGCAATCTCCGGGTCTATACCTGCGCCGTGTGCTAGAAAAACTGCTTCTTCATCAGTAAGTTGTCTAACACCTTTGCGAATTTTACTAATCTTCGGCGGGTCTAGATTCAAATCGTGCGCAACCTGCTTATCTTGTACGTAGTTTTTCGCCTTTTTGTAGGCGTTAATTAGTTCAGCTGTGTACATAAGAACCTCCATTTCTTCTCATTGTAGCCACAAAGTTGCCATAAATCGCATCTTGCAGTTGCCATTCTTCGCAACTACGATTGCCATAAATCGCAATTGGTCAGGTGTCATTATGCTTACGGAACAAATCAAATCCCTTATCGAAAATGAATGTGCGCTTAGTCCTCGACTTACTGGCGTGTTCTTCCGTAAGCACCTGAATCAATCTATGTATGATGATGACGGCCAACTCACTGAGTTCGCCATTCAATGTCATCACTACTTTAACGAACTCAAACGCGCTGCTGAGCAAAAAGCCTTTCATGCTCGTCTTGAACAGCGTCGTCTTCAACACGAACAACAGCAAGAATCCGTTAAACGCGTTAATCAGTCCGTAAAGAAATCCGCTAACCAATCACGAGCTCAGTTCATCGGCTCTCTGCGCTTTGAACTCAATCAAGGCGTTCTGATGGTTCGCTCAGTTTCCCGTTCAATGCCAACTCCAACCAAATGGATTCGTCGCTATCTCAAGAAACTTGGCGTACATCGCATTGGTAAGTCTTTGTCTAACGGGATTTTATTTTCTGGTGACGCTGTCACTGAAATCCTTGCTTGTTTGCAAGCTAAACAGGCTAAGAACGACACCGTACCGCTTGAACTGAATATCAGCGCCCTGCCGATTTTAACTTGGTTTCGTTCGCCACTCAGCTTTGGTACTCCAACATTGGAGGCTCAGTGCTCATGAACGAAGCTCAAATCATCTATTACGACTTGCTGCCTGACTACACGGTTTCTGTGTTGGTCAAAGGTTCCGACGAATGGGATTTGCTTAAATCCATGTCTCATCTTGAGTCTTGGGCTTCGTCTCAGTTCGCTTCTTATGAGTTGGTGTCCATCACCAACACGACCGTTGAACAACGTATCAATTTGGGGGTGTTTGATGACTACCGCAACTAACATCCTCAAAAAGTTCGATGAGCAAAGCGTTCATATTGATTACCTGTGTTTTACGTTTGCTGTGAAAGACTTACGTCATTGTCATGATGCCGTTCGTCGATTGCACAAGCATGAAGAATACAAAGGCTTTGCCAAACCAGGACTGTTACAGCGTCACTGTCGTGCACCTAAGTTCCCTGCTCCACCTGTGTTTAATCCGACGGTCGCTAAGACGTCTGAAGACATTGAAGCGTACAACAAAGCCTTTGATATCTGCTATCGCAACTATTTGGAAGACTGCTTGCGCATCTTCACCAATCAAGTGCTTGGTCTGTCGCTGTCTGCACCTCGCGGTTTGGGTTTTCAGTTCTACACCGAATCCATGAAACTGACTTCGCCAGATGGTGAGGACTTCTGCGGCTTCGTTGGTATCGGCGGTAACAATGACACGGTGCATTTCCAAATCAACGGAACGGGATGCAAGCATGTATTTGCCCGTCGTCCTACGTGGTCGCTGCATGACTGGCTGACTAATGTCCTTGGTGTGCAAACTCTGGCGCGTGTTGACTTGGCCTATGACGATTACGACGGCATTTTTGATTGCGAATACGCTTACAAGGCGTGGCGTGACGACTGTTTCCGCACCGCAGAACGTGGTCGTGGCCCTGTGCTTCATGAAGATATGACCATTGCCAGCATCGGCAAAGATGGCAAACCGATTTACACCAAAGAGCAATACTCGATTGGTTCGCGTACCTCGCGCATTTACTGGCGTATCTACAACAAGGCGCTTGAGCAGAAACTCGCGAACACGGGTCTTGTCTGGTATCGCTCTGAAGTTGAGCTTAAAAAATGGAATGTTGATGTGTTGCTGAATCCGGCTGGCGCGTATGCCGCGCTCAATGATTTCGCTGCGTCTATTTCTACCGCTAAGAAATTCAATACCAAACCTGTCCCGACTAAACGCGCGGCGTTAGACCTGTTGGCCTCTGCGCATTGGATGCGTCGCCAGTACGGGAAAATCCTTAATTCACTTATCGAGTTCCATGAGGGCGACATTGAAACCGTGGTCGGTTCCCTTGTCCGTGATGGAACGAAATTCACCTTCCCCGATACCTACGGCAAGTTGGTGACTCACATATTGGAGACTTAACAAATGGCTAAATCCGTTTTTGTACTTGGCATGGATATCACTTGGAACTCAGCACGTGGTGACAGTGCTCAACTGAACGTGTCGCGTCCTCTACGTGAAATCAACTCAGAGAAATTCAAACGCCGCACTATCGGTGAATCCGGTGATGTGAATCCACAGTGGGACCAACCGTTGATGATTGATCATCAATACGCCCTATTACTTGAACGTACGGGCGCCCTCGTTCCTCGCCGTGAATACCAATTGCGTTTGGAGATTAACCCAGACGATCCATTGGCAGGTGCCATTGTGACAGAACTCATCCCTGTGGATGACGACATCAAGAAACATTTTGAAGCCTCGTTAAAGGCTAAATAAGGAATTTCGTTATGCCTGTGTGTGCTTTACCTAACGCGGACGGTTTTCTCGCTGTCGTTCCTGACATTGAAGCGGCTTCATGCAGTGGTTATGTCATGGTCACGGCTCAAGAATATGACACGTTAATGAGCTACACACAGCTGACTCCAGGAGAGATATCTCAAGCGTTCGGCTTGGGTTTCACCTTGGTGTTCGTTGGCGGATATCTCTCAACTTACGCCATCAAAATGGCAATACGTTTAATAAAACTACTTTGAGGAATCTGTTATGAAACGTCTAAACGCGCTTAAAAAGTTCGGTAAACAAGCGGCGGCAACCGTCACTGTTGCGGTGCTTTCTGTCCCTGCTATGGCGGCGGAAGGTGGTGCCGCTGACCCGTTCTCCGCTATCGACTTATCTGGTGTGGCAACCAAAATCGGCGCGGCTGGTCTGGTGATTGTCGGCATTACTATGGCTTACAAATCCATCACTCTTGCTAAGCGTGCTGTGAACAAGGCTTAAGTTTATGTTGGCCGTTCTCCACGATGTCCAACTCATCGTCTTTGTGCTTTTGGGTGGCATTGCCGGATACGTGGCCAGCCAAAACTTTAGAGGATAAGGGGGCTTCGGTCCCCTTTTTTAATGGTGAAAACGTGAATAAATCACTCTTTTTGCTTCTGTTTTCGTGCTTGTTCCTGTCATGGCATGCAAGCGCAGCTCAACCTACTTACGCTGTGAGAGATGTTATCGCTTATCCCGACTGTAAGCTGTCTAGGGGGATGAGAGTTAATCCTTATTCTTATGTCTCTTGTTATGAAAATAAGTTTGTTCGATACAAAGACTTCTCCACTAAGTCATGTTACATGGATAGCGATGAGTTCGGCTTACGTATAATGTGTAATACCGACAGCTCTTCTTTCCCGAAAATTCAAACTGTATGGTTCCGTCATGATACTGCTAAGTGTCCAGCTGACTATGAAATGATAGAGGATGGTGACAGTGTCACCTGCGAACCTATCGTTCCTGCCTGTGAGTATGGTGAAAACCCTGACGGCACCTGTATGGACGCTTGCCAGTTCAAAAAATCTATTGATGAAACCAAGCTGCTTCAATGGCTGGCGTACGTCTACGGTGAACAAGTTACTGGGGCATGCTATGGCGACTTTGGTGCAACCCGATGCGAACTAGAACGCATTCCTAGTGATACCACGCTGTGTACGGGCGTTGATTCTGGCGAATGGACACAAAACACAATCTGTCATGGAACGTTCCAGTTCAAAGGCAATCAGTGTGAAGGCGGCACACTCTTCTGGGGTAAAGATGGCCCTGACACCCCTATTATTCCTGATGACCCCATTCATGAACCTGACGACCCGACAGGTGACATCGAAGACCCTAGCGTATTACCTGACGACTCAACCAATACGGTGAATCCACCGGATACCGACAGTGAGCCAGACGTGGAAGAGCCTGACACCGATGAATCGACAGACACGGCAGTTCTGAAAGCCATTACTGGGATGAATAAGGACGTCAACAAAGCCCTGAATGACATGAACATCGACATCAATCAAGCCAGTGCTGACGTTCAAAACCAAATCATTGCGCTGAATGCGTCGATGGTCACCAACACGCAAGCCATTCAAAAGCAGCAAATCAACGACAACAAGATTTACGAAAACACTAAGGCCCTTATCCAACAAGCGAATGCTGACATCACCACGGCCATGAACAAGAACACCAATGCCGTTAATGGTGTGGGTGACGACGTAGAGAAAATTGCAGGCGCAATGGATGGTATCGCGGATGAAGTTTCCGGTATTTCTGACACCTTAGACGGTATCGCAAACACAGATACGTCTGGCGCAGGTACGGGTGGTACGTGTATCGAGTCCCAAAGTTGTACTGGCTTTTATGAGTCGGGCTATCCCGATGGTTTAGGTGGTTTGGTGTCCGGTCAGTTAGATGATCTTAAACACAACACCATCGACAACTTTGTGAACTCGTTTGGTGACCTCGACTTATCCAGTGCCAAGCGCCCTTCTTTCGTGCTCCCTGTGCCGTTCTTTGGTGACTTCAGCTTTGAGGAACAAATCAGCTTTGATTGGGTGTTCGGTTTTATTCGTGCGGTACTCATCATGACGTCAGTGTTTGCGGCGCGTCGTATTATTTTTGGAGGTTAATATGGATTGGTTAGTCGATTTATTTAACAAGCTGTTGGTGTTCCTCTATCAGCTTTTAATCTCGCTGGTCAACATGCTCAAAGACCTGTTCTTTTGGGCGGTTGAGCAAATCATGGCAATGGTGAATCTGTTGCTCTCTGGTGTGTTCTCCCTATTCGCTCCGGTCGATATGAGCCAGTACATGACCAGTATTCCGCCTACGGTGGCTTGGGTCATGGCGGCGGTCGGTGTGCCTCAATGCCTGTCTATCATTCTGGCCGCTATTACGGTGCGCTTGATGCTGCAATTGATTCCGTTTACGAGGTTAGGCTCATGATATACGCCATAGCAGGAAGACCAGGAGGCGGTAAAACCTATGAGGCGGTTGCCTACCACATTATTCCGGCCATTAAGGATGGCCGTAAAGTCATCACCAATATCACCTTAAACATTGATTGGTTCGTTAAGGTATTTGGTGAAGACGTTCGAGAACTCATCAAAATTGTGGATGGCCGTTTAACGGATTTTGGTTCAACCTCGCGCCCGTTCAGCCAGATTGAAGATTACTCGGACGAATGGCGCAATGAAAAAGGACAAGGACCACTTTATGTGGTCGATGAGGCGCACATGAGCTTGCCAAGTCGAGGTTTGGCCGCGCCCATTCTAGAATGGTACTCAATACACCGTCACTACGGTGTCGATATCATCTTGCTCACGCAGAACATCCGCAAAGTGCATCGAGACATTAAGGACATGATTGAAGTGACCTACCGATGCACAAAGAACACGGCCATGGGCTCAACCAGTTCTTACACCAAGAAAGTGCAAGATGGTTGTGCCGGTGAAGTGGTGAACACCTCTACCCGATTTTATAAGTCAGAATACTTCCCGTTCTATAAGAGTCATTCGCAATCCAACAAACAAGTGCAGGAAGCCGAAGCAAAAGACATTCGCCCGTTCTGGAAGCGTTGGCCTGTCGTCGGAACGGTGGTGCTGTTATCGCTTGGGTTGGTTTTCAATATCTGGGCTTGGTGGCCGGAGCCAGAGCAACCGCCCGCCCCCGTTAAACCGCCACAACCAGTACAAACGCAACTGCCTGATGGAACGCCTACGGTAGATACGGCAGAAACCAAAGCGAAGAAGAAAAAGAAAGCATCAGGGTTTGGGCCTTTGGAAGATTACGACTTCTACATCACCGGATACGCAAAGCAAATCGCCTACGCCAAACGGCTGAAGTATGCTGCCGAACTCGACCGTGAACTGACGTTCTACAAGATATACATCGATGTGTACGATGGCCGCGACAAGCTATTCAGTTTCGATCATCTGGACTTGGTAAAGATTGGGTATCAGTTCGAAGTGTTGAGCGATTGCGTGTATCGAGTGACTTGGGAAGAAACAGAGAGGATTTTCACGTGCGGCCAAAGAGAAAAGCCATCTGACATATTGCAGCAAAACATGCCTGTCCATATCTAGACCGCTCGCCACAGCGTCGAAGCTAGCGCAGTCTGCGTAGACCGAGGAAGCGGAACATGTAGGACACCAAACCTTGGCACTTCCACACCGAACTTAATCATGGGGCTCTATACGAGCCCTTTTTTATTATGTGCGCGGTATTGCGAGCATTTTGGGAGGGGCCCGCTTTGCGGGAGGGACCTAAAAGCGGAGCAAACCCCCGAATCTGTATTACGGGGGTAAATTCCCACTCCTTAATAGCGTTGTGCACTAGCACAAAAAACGAATTAAGAAGGCTTGGCTCAATCTATTAAATATGTCCTATATACATTATGGAATTTCTTCTTATCAAAACTGAAGCAAATCAAATACAGGTGTTTGTAAGAACCTTGTCAGATCTCTTTGCTTAAGTTAGATCACATATATGTGTGTGATCACTATTCCATAGTTTTATTAGTGTTTATGATAACTCAAACCATTTAGCTTGAGGAAATGATGAAGTATCTGGAACTAAAAAAAGAGCTTGGGCATAAAGAAAGAACTATCAATGACTTGGTTTCATACCTTAGAACAAGGACGAGTCTCTCAAACCCCAATTACAGCTTACTATTGGGAGCTGGAGCTTCAGTAACATCGGGAATACGAAGCGGAGCTCAATTGGTAGATACTTGGAGAAAGGAAATTTACGAACTTTACTCTAGTGAAGAGTATATAGATTCTCAAACTGCAAAAAACTACCTGATGACTAAAGAAGGCTCTTGGTACTCTGAACAAAACGAATACTCTGCTCTATTTGAAAAAAAGTTTGATTTGCCATCGCAACGTAGGCGGTTTGTAGAGCAAGAAGTTGATCAAGCTACGCCTTCTATTGGTTACGCGTATTTAGTGTCGCTAGCAAATGAATGTGATAGGTATCTAGGAACGATATATACAACCAATTTTGATGATTTGATAAACGAAGCTTTCTACCAGTTTTCCTTGAACAGACCCCTAGTTTGCGCTCACGACTCAAGTGTGAATTCACTTAGTGTCAGTTCAACTAGACCAAAAATAATCAAATTGCATGGTGATTATTTGTTTGATGATATAAAAAGCACGCTCAGGGAAACAGAGTCTTTGGAAACAAATATAAAAAATAAATTTATAGAGTTTTCTAAAGAATATGGGTTAATTGTTGTAGGTTATGCAGGTCATGACAGGTCAATAATGGATGTGTTAAACCATTTATTAAAATCAGAAGATTATTTTAAAAATGGTATTTACTGGTGCATTAGAGATGGTGACGTAATTAGTCCTGAAGTAAGAAAATTAATTTGGAAAGAAAGAGTTTACTTTGTAAAAATTGATGGTTATGACCAACTAATGGCTGAGTTACACCATAAGTTAATAGGTGAACTCCCAGTTAAGGACAATCTTTTTGAGTCAAAGCATGAGAGAATTTTAGGCTCCTTTGCCACTGATAGAAATGAACTATCTAAAACTTCCGATTTCATTCGTTCAGACATAACGAAATTAAAGCGACATAAAAGCGAAATTGATATATCAAACTCAATCCGTGACTTAAATCTTAGTGAGTTTGAAGATGAGATATCAGAGTCAATTTTTAAATCATTACTAAAAATCGATTCTTTAATAAAAAATAATGAGTTCGAGCCTGCGCTTAGTATTGCTGAGAAGTATATTAACGAGTTAAATGGATCACGAGAAACAGCACTATTTATAAGAAAAATGATTTTCATGTGCTCGAAAACCAATAGGCATACAGATGCCATTAAGTATTGTGACATGCTAATTGATATAGACGAGTACAATCACGAGTACTACTTAATGAAAGCAGACTCTTACCAGAAGATTACAGAGACTTGTACTTTCTTAAAAGAGCACCTAAACAGATTCCCATCAAACTCCGAGTTTCTAGTAGGTATAACTAGAAGAGCCCTTCGAGAATACTCTTCAGTTAGAAGACCTACATTTGAGATAAAAGAAATCTTTGATATTGTAGAGAGCTGTCTAACTTTAGACCCTTCTCTTGACAACCCCTCGTGGAGTTTAATGCTTTCTTTGATTGAGTTGAAGTATAAAGGAAAGAACGATAAAAACTCATACGAAAAAAAGAAAGAAGAAGTTGACGAACTCATTAATCGAGCTGGGGCCATTAATCCAGATCACATCAGGTATTTGAATCTCATATCTGAAAGTGTGATACTTGATAGTAAAGAATCTATAGATAGTGCTTTGCAGCGTAACCAAAAAGTATTTGATAAGTCTAAACGTTCTAAGAAGAAAAAAATATTCTCAAATATATGCGGAGTTTATTCTTATCTCGCTGAATGCCCCCTTAATGATATAAACTCTCATGAAATGCTGCAAAACTTCTTCGAAGGAGATTTGGTTAAAGAAGCAAGCTTTAAAAAAGATATTTCTTCCTATTATTTAATCAAGGCGTTTTATGAGATTAACGTCAATGATGATTTTAAAGAGTTTAAAGACTGCGTTATAAAAGCTAGCAAGGCTAGTGATGCCTATGAATCAGCGGCAGCTATTGTAAATATGATGCTCCGCCAACTTGACAACCCAGATTTGGCTCGCTCATTCTTGAAAGAGAATGAAAGTGAACTCAACGAAGTTGTTTACTTCCACCTACAATCTGAAGTAGAGCTTTTCTTAGGTAACTTCGATTTGGCCTTAGATCATTTAGAGAGTTCATATTCATTCGGACTAACTCTTGAAAACTATATAACATCTAAATGTTTTATTTTAGTGAAGAGTGAAAAGTATAAAAAAGTTATCGACTTTGTAGATGAAAATAAAGATTTAAATCTAAGCGAAGAGCAAAAATCCATATTACTTGTGAATAAGGAATTTTCAAAGAAACAGTTAAATATGGGAATAAAAGAAGTAATTTTGAGAAATATTATTGGTAAAAAACTGGGAATGGGAATGAACGCTGCTTGCTTCTCAATTCTTGGTGATTTAGCAGCTGCACAGAGAGCTATCGATGATAACATTAAGAAAGATAGACTTAATTATGGATTACATAAAACTTGGATTGTTCTAGACAGCTCATTGTTAGAAAAGCATGACCATACTATCTCTGGATCTCAGAAAAAGCCGAACTTGGCAGTAGCTTAAAAAAAATGGCACAGTTATCTGTGCCATTTTCTTAGCATTATTCTGAAATGAAGAAAACTTAGAAGTGTTTTAAGATTACCAGGCTCCTTGTTGTGGAGCCTTTTTTACATCATTTTCTTTAGTGCTCTAGCATACCTCAACACTCGCCCTGCAGCTTCTAGGTCAGTCAAAGCCCCAATTTCTAACAATGCTATTCCGGTTAAAACTTGCTGAGCAGTAACTAACTGGCCTGTTGGAAGTTCTAATCTATCGTAATGCATTTTAAAGTGTTCCCACTGTACAGATGGGCTCAGTTCCCTTCCTTTGGTCATTCTCATGAGCCGTTTACACTCAGGAGGAATGGTTTTCCCTTTATCCCATTCTTTGACTGTTCTCACAGTTTTTAAACAAAGTTCAGCAGCTTGTTCGACGGTTAAACCACATTCAAATTCACGAAAAATATAGTTTTTAGTCATTTCGTGATACTTCATTGAATAGTCCCTCAAAAGAGAGACATTTTATAGGACTGGCATATGCAATCGCATTCAACATAAGCAGATATAATGCGCACTGAGGGGAATGTAAACTCAAAGCAATAATGTCCGGTTTTAGCTACTTTAATGTCATCCTAAGATTAACAGCTTTAACCGAGGTTTCTGTGGGCTTGCAATCGCTAGTTTGGTTTGTGGTTATGCTTACGAAGCAAATCAAATCTCTTATTGAAAATTGATGCGCGCTTAGTCCTCGACTTACTGGCGTGTTCTTCCGTAAGTACCTGAATCAATCTATGTATGGTGATGATGGCCAACTCACTGAATTTGCCATTCAATGGCATCACGATTACTAACTTAAGCGCTACCAAACAAAAAAGCCTTTCATACTCGCCTCGTACAACAGCAAAAATCAGCTAAACGCTCTAATCGCTCCGCAACGAAATCTGCCAAAAATCACGAGCTCAGTTCACTCGCTCTTAATCAAGGCGTTCTGAAACATTTATAAGCCTGTGGTTATATGGAGGCGAATGTACTTTTCGGGGTATTTGTAACGATAGCGTTTTCCTTTCTTCAAGTTGGACTTAACGTACCTACACACTTTTTGGTCACCACTACTGGTTACTCTTTTTATTACTGCGTTTTTACTTTTGTGCTCCATTTCTATCATGACGTCACAATAACCTTGATAGCCATCAAACTTATTGTCTACTTTCTTTTGAAGCTTAGTCTTAATCTTTTTAGCCAACAGGTTCGTTTCTGAATCGTCAGCAAAAACTGAATTACTTGCAAAGATCAATATCATTAAAGTTACAACGTATCTCATCGTTTTGGTCCGTTTATGTTGTTGATTGTTCAATGATAAGTAATTTTTCTGTAGATACGAAAATGGGACGCCACATTGCGTCCCATTTAACATGATGAAGTAACTGATATGTAATTAAGCGCGCTTCTTGCCTTTGTTTGCTTTGAAGCCCTGGTGCGGAAAAACGTTACGAATCCTCTGTTGAACTTTTTTGGGAATGCCTTTGGAAAAGCTTAAGCGCATTCCTGTTCGTTGGCTATACACCTTCATTTCACCAGTAAACGGGTTATGCTCACTAATATCCTGTAAGTTGTGTTTGAAAGAAGGAGGTAGATGCCCTTTTACGTTACTAATATGGCCATTATCGAACTTTACTTTTAACACCGGCCTATCGACTGCGATCAACCAAAAGATCACGATGGCTGCAATTAAGGTTACATATAACATTTGGCACTCCCTATCCTAGCTAGATAGCAATTTACTCAAATCCTCTTTAATTGAGGTAACTTTTTGACTCGCTTTTTCACTTCTCGACGCTTCGGAAAGCAAATATTCAATTGCGTCAGATAACGTACAACCAAGTTCATTCGCTCTACTAGAAAGCTTTTCCCAAACTCGGTAATCTAAATCAATGGATTTCTTCTTTGTATGGACTTGCTCTGCATTGAAGTGACGTTTCCGTTTCGCTCGGATAGCCTGCTTGAGTTTATTATCTAACTCTTCTGACATGTGGTTTTCTATCCAAGCTAAGACAAGTGTAGGCTCGTGTTCAAGGCGTTTTAGTTCTGCGACCGCTGCATCTGCTTCGCTTGTATCAATATGTCGGGTAATCGCTTCACCATCTTTCCATTTTTTGATGAGATACTTCCATTTCCACCCACATTCTAGATTCTCAAGCTGCTGATATTTCATTTGTTCCGACCCATAAACATAACCTAGTGACAGCGTAACCCAGATGGTTTGCTTGGGCAAATAAAACTCTTAGAAGTATCGATGTTGATCACTCATTTGTCTAAGTATTGTTCATTGAGAGATGAATGCCGAGAGCAAACCAAATTGGTGCTAGGGTGTTATAGTCCGTTTCGTTATAATGTCGGCAAGATTGAATTACGATGAATTTTAATGAACCAACTTAATTGGCAAGACGTAACACCTTCACTTGAGCAGTACGAAGCACTTTTAAAGTCTGCACCTTCGTTAACAAAGAAGTCTTTTACTGATCTCCAACCGAGAATGTCGGCAACGATATCTCGTTTTTCAAAAATTTCCGGATTGACGCGAGTACTACTCATTAACTGCGTAGATAATTCTGTATATAGAGAGTTCATCAGTAAAGCTCTTCAGAGCCAGTCTAACGCTGCGATAGTTTTTTCGGAATCACTTGATGCCAAACGTTTATTTGACCGTTACAGTGTTGATGTAAGTGGTGATATTGCCTTCCAACCTGGTTTAATTTCACAGGCAGATAACGGTTACTTAATTGTACCGGCTAATCTAATTTTGGCTAACCCAGGGCTTTGGCCAAATATAAAGTCTGCAATTCAACAAAACCTTATCGAGCCACTGAACCTAAGCCCTACTCGTTTACCTACTTCAGTACCGCAAGCTAAAGCTTATGATGTAAAACTGATTGTAACAGGAGAAAGAAGTCAGTTAGCAGAGCTAGAATACATCGATGAAGACTTCTGTTCTGGCTTTGCCATGTATACGGAAGTTGAAGAAGATATTCATCTGTCAGAGCAGAATTTGACAGATTACTTTGGTTTAGTGAACTGGATATGTTCTCAATATCAGCTGCCTCACTTAACTGAATGTGGTTTTAGAAGATTGTTGCTAGCCGGTATGAGATTTACTGAAGATCAACATTATCTGCCTTTAGGAGTAATGTGGCACTCTCAACTTCTAACGCTTGCCAGCCAGTTCAGTGATGGTCACGCATTAGATTACAAGTCGTTAGATAAAGCGATTGACGACAAGTATTACCGAGAATCTTACCTTCCTCAGCGTGCCGTGTACGATATTTTAGATGGCCAAGTCATCATTGAGACAACTGGGGAACAAGTTGGTCAAATCAATGGCCTAACCGTTATTGATATGGCTGGGCACCCTGTCAGCTATGGTGAGCCTGCACGAATATCTTGTGTAATTCATTTTGGTGATGGCGATGTTTCCGATGTTGAGCGCAAAGCTGAGCTTGGAGGCAATCTACATGCAAAAGGCATGATGATTATGCAAGCTTTCTTGAGCTCTGCTCTGAAACTGGATGAACCACTGCCTTACTCAGCCTCCATCGTATTTGAACAGTCTTATAGTGAAGTTGATGGTGACAGCGCATCTCTTGCAGAACTTTGTTGCTTGGTAAGTGCTTTATCTGAATCTCCAATTAATCAACAAGTTGCGGTTACAGGGGCTGTTGATCAGTTTGGTCGAGTGCAAGCCGTTGGTGGCTTGAACGAAAAAATTGAAGGTTTTTATCAGGTTTGTAAACATCAAGGTTTTACAGGAAATCAAGGTGTTGTGATGCCAAAATCAAACCTTAAACACCTTGCATTACATAAAGATGTAATAGAAAGCATTAAAAATGGTGAGTTCCATATTTGGTCCGTTTCTACCGTAGATGAAGCTATTCCGATTGTAATGAATAAACCTTTTAGAGGTGAAGACGATAGCATTATTGGCAAAATAGCGGAACGTATTGAAAACTTTGAAAGACATGAGCATCCAGAAGGAATTGTGCAGCGCATCAAAAACTGGTTTGTCTAGTACTGATCGGAGTTGTTTAGCGTACACGTGTTCACTAAGATGCAGCTATCAAAAATTGGAGTAATTGATAATGCAAAACAAACGTGATTCTTATAACCGTGACGATCTACTTGCTTCTAGCCAAGGCGAACTGTTTGGGCCTGGTTACCCTCAGCTTCCTGCGCCAAACATGCTAATGATGGATCGTGTTACTAAAATGTCTGAGACTGAAGGCGATTTTGGTAAAGGTTTGATCTTGGCGGAATTGGATATTACTCCAGATTTGTGGTTCTTTGACTGCCACTTCCCTGGCGACCCAGTAATGCCGGGTTGTCTTGGCCTTGATGCGATGTGGCAACTTGTTGGTTTCTTCCTTGGCTGGGTTGGTGGCAAAGGAAAAGGTCGTGCTCTGGGTGTTGGCGAAGTGAAGTTTACAGGTCAGATCCTGCCAACAGCGAAAAAAGTGACGTACGAAATCCACATGAAACGCGTTGTAAACCGTAAGCTTGTGATGGGTTTGGCTGACGGTCGTGTATGTGTGGACGGCAAAGAAATCTACGTAGCAAAAGATTTGAAAGTTGGCTTGTTCCAAGACACTTCAAGCTTCTAATCACGATTTTAATCGATTTATTAAGGCTCCTATTTAGGAGCCTTTTTGTTATCGAGTGTTAACCTACTTCCCTATGTCCCTATAATGTAGAAAAGGCTCCGTAGAGCCCTTTCGAATCCTTCTTTTTGTATGTGGAGAGTTTATTTGTAGAGACCAGATTGTCTTTCATCTCTGGCATCACGCCAACCACCTAACCAATACGACCGAGCATCAACTTGTTGATATGGGCAAGCCTCTTGAGACCTTCCATTCAATCCAGCTTTGTAGCCTTGAGATTGAGCTCGTTCTAGGCGATCACGCTTTTGTCTCTTCATAGTTAATTCCTCATACAGGTCCATTTACTAACGTACAGCTGTTATTGTGAAACTTTGATGGAGTTTTTATGACTCCACTTATAAGAATCGATCAAAGTAGGCAATTTCTCAAGGCATAAAAAAAGCAGAGACTCAAATGTGTGAGCCTCTGCTTGATTTAAAAATTACTGACGATTTTTAACTATTTTCTACGGAACCCAAACAATCCAAGCATGGTCAAAGCTAACCAACCAAGGCCTGCACCTTGACGCTCTGTCGTCGTTGAGTCAATGCTTCGAGATACGATGTCGTCCTTAGTTGCGTCAGCAATAGGTACTAGTTTGACTGCTACAATTTGCTCTTCAGAGCTACATGTCGCATTGTTTGCTGTTGTGCTATAACCACCTGCACATTTCATAGCAGTACCAGAGATCACACCTGCATCATTGATATCAGTTGCGTCGATAATACGGAACTGATTGTTTTGTTCAGAGTAATCACCGCCATTAGTCAAACTGTCTAGGAACCAAGCTTTTCCATTAAACAATGTTGCAGCACGTTCACTAGTCTCGCCACCTAGGCTATATGGATAGATAAAACCGCGCTTACGACGTGGCTTGCCATCGTCTTCACGAGTCGTTTCCGCATCAAGTTGCCCGACGATTTCATTGTAAGAGTTGATACCGCCCATCTTACCGCCCGCACCGCTAAAGAAAATGCCAGTAGTTGGGTAAAAAGCGCTAATAGAATCCTTACGAACATCATCTACGATAAAGAGACGATTCGGAGCAGAGCCCGTTGGCATTAAGTATCCGCCCGAACGTTTCGCTTCACCAATAGCAACAAAATTAGAGTTAACGTCGGTTAAGCGTGAGTTTGTATGAACCGTATCATCACCTTCGCGCTGTCTAGCTCCTACAACAACTTTATTTTTCCAAGTTGCGTTTTCAACGCTACCTTCGGCTTCTAGAGTTCCGACAAAAACAGTCGCATTCAGGTAGTTATCATCACTGTAAGTGTTGTAACCTACGCCATAGACCGTTGTTCCATCAGTGACAAGGTCACGCATGCTCCCTTGAGCTAACCTTTCTCCATCTTTAGATGTGCCACTAGGCCAAGCCAATTCACTGACGGTTCCGCTTTGATCCCAAATCGCTGCTTTTGATGTGTGGTGAGATCCATTGGTATTGCTTGCTGTTCGAGAAACACTGCCAACAGTAAAAATGCCGTCTGTGCTCCAAGCATGGCTTTGCACAACACTTGCGTCACTATCGCCAGTAAGAATATTTGGCTCTACTGGTGCAACTACGGTATTTCGTGTTTCTAATGTAGAAGCATTTTCTGTGCTAACTTTACTCTGATTACCGACAGCTGCACCATCCTCGGTAAGCTGGTTGATAACATTGTTATATTCATTTTTATAAGCAGCAGAATCTTCTTCTATGAACGCTAACGCATTAGAAGTAAAGTCTTTACTACGTTCTTTATTCCACGGCGTCCAGTTTACTGAAGCCCATGAGTCACAGGTGGAATAGCGAAGCTGGTTGTAACAGTAACGCTCAAAGTCTTTGAGTTCTTGGATGTAATAAAAGCCAGCGTCTAATCCGAATGGGATTTCTTCACGATAGCTGTTCCCATCCACGGCTTGTGTCGCTGAAATCGGTGTAGTGCGAGTTTCCATTGCAAGTTTAAACTGCTCTGGCGTGCAGTTTGCTGCTGCATCAAAGCAGCCTAAAGCGAAAGGTGAACCTGTTGAAGGGTCTGTACCTGCATCGCCCTGTTGAATTGCAACCCCGTAAGCCGTTTGGTAGTCACCGTTTGAACCATGATCCTGAGGTGAAACCTCAACAACTTGATACAATGCCGCCTGTGCGTTCATTGTGGTACCAACCATCATTGCAATGGCGGTCAATTTGAATTTATTACTACAATTCATTGAATTCTTAACTATCCTGTTGCATTGCTTCGAGTTCTTCCCATCTCTCGAATGCGATTTCCAACTCCTGCTCTAGTGCAGCAAGCTGTTCCAATACCGGCTGAGTTTGCTCTACAGGTTTAGCAAAGAACTCTGGATCGTTCACTTGCTCCTGAAGGCTCTCGATATCCGACTCTAATTGTTCAAGTTTAGCTGGTAGAGCCTCTAATTCTCTTTGCAGTTTATACGATAACTTCTTCGAATTGTTCTTAGGTTGCGTAGTTTTGGGAGTTTCCTCAACCACTTTCTCTTTCTTCGTTGCTTTTTCAACCTGGTTGCGCGAAGCAAGAACTTGGTCACGTTGCTGTTTAGCATCATGATAACCACCAACGAACTCTTCGATCATACCGTTACCCTCAAAAATCCAGCTGGTTGTTACTGTGTTGTCTACGAACTCACGGTCGTGACTCACTAACAATAATGTACCCTGATAATTGGCAAGCATTTCTTCTAAAAGTTCCAACGTTTCGATATCCAAATCGTTAGTTGGTTCATCAAGAATAAGTAAGTTGTTTGGTTTCAACAAGATACGGGCTAGCAATAATCGGTTTTTCTCACCACCAGAAAGTGCCTTAACCGGGGTTCTGGCGCGCTTAGGTGCAAATAAGAAGTCTTGAAGATAACTCAGCGCATGACGCTGACGTCCCCCAACCATTACTTCTTGTTTCCCATCCGCTAAGTTATCGATCACTGTCTTTTCTGGATCCAAAATCTCTCGGTACTGATCAAAGTACGCGACTTCTAATTTTGTTCCGCAGTGTAAACGACCAGACTGCGCTGACAATTGCCCTAGTAGCAATTTAAGTACCGTACTCTTACCGCAGCCATTTGGTCCGATAAGTGCAATACGGTCACCACGCATGATGTTAAAGCTAAAGTCGTCGACAATTGTCTTGCCTTCGTAAGCAAAAGATACATTTTCTGCTTCAAATACAATCTTACCTGAACGAGAAGCATCATCGATGTTTAGGTTAACTTTACCTTGAACTTCACGACGGTCACGACGCTCTTCACGAAGTTTTTTAAGGGCTCGAACACGGCCTTCATTACGAGTACGACGTGCTTTAATGCCTTGACGAATCCACACTTCTTCCTGAGCTAGTTTCTTATCGAACTCAGCATTCTGCATTTCTTCGACGCGAAGCATTTCTTCTTTGTCATTCAAATACTGTTCGTAATTACCAGGGAAAGAAGCTAATTGACCGCGATCTAAGTCGACGATGCGTGTCGCCATCGACTTGATGAATGCACGGTCGTGAGAAATAAAGATGATCGAGCCTTTGAAGTCTTTTAAGAAGTTCTCTAACCATTCGATCGTTGTCACATCGAGATGGTTTGTTGGTTCATCAAGAAGCAATACATCAGGATCACAAACCAGCGCACGAGCTAAAGCAGCTTTACGTTGCCAGCCACCGGATAGATCGGTCAGTTTGGTTTCAGGGCTTAGTTTTAAAGCGCCAAGTACGTTCTTAACACGGTCATCAAAGCGCCAAGCATTAGAATGATCAAGCTGCTCTTGAACTTTCGCCAAACGGTTAATGTTCTTCTCACTTGGGTCTTGAGCAACAAGATCGAGAAGATCGTGATAAATCTTCAATTGTTCGCCGATTTCAGCCAAACCGCCAGATACGTATTCGTAAACCGTACCCTCTTGATTGCGCGGTGGATCTTGTTCAAGCCGAGAAACTACTACGTCTTGAGTTATTTGAATCTTGCCATCATCCAACAAAATGTCGCCGGCAAGCACTTTCATTAACGTGGACTTACCTGCTCCGTTACGACCAACTAAACAAACGCGTTCGTTTTCTTGAAGAGCGAACTCCGCTTTGTCTAGCAATGGGTGGTCACCAAATGCAAGTTGTGCGTTATGAATGGTAAGTAATGCCATTATTATCCAACCAATGTGTGAGTTGTTCTAAGTCAAACGGCCAGTTCAACTCAGAATCTTGATATTTTAATACGGGTATTGTGACGCCGTAACGAGAAAATAGTACATCATCAAACGCAATATCAATGATATCTGTTTGCTCGGCCAAACCGACTTGGTCTACTAGAGCAAATGCCATCTCACAAAGATGGCATCCCTCCGTGCTATACAATATCAGCACGTATTAATCCTTTTGTTTATACTACGCGTGCGTTACTAGCCAACAGTTATGAATCTGTTTATTACGCGAAAAATCTAATGGTAACGTTTGAGAAGAAATATTCTGAGCCTTCAAACCCAATTCAGCGAGTGATTCTTCATCCATCTTGAAGTGACGTTTGTTATTTGAAAATACGATTGTGCCTTCACTTCTCAGTAAACGTTTGAGGTTCTTCATTAGCTTAATGTGGTCACGTTGTACATCGAATGATGTTTCCATACGCTTAGAGTTAGAGAACGTAGGAGGGTCAATAAAGATCAAGTCGTACTCACCTTTTGCGTTTTCTAGCCATTGCAAACAGTCCGCTTGTTCATATTTATGTTGGCGCCCTACACAGCCATTAAGCTGCATATTGTCTTTCGCCCAGTTCAAGTAGGTGTTTGACATATCGACAGTTGTAGTGGAACGCGCACCACCAACTGCAGCGTGCACTGTTGCACTACCAGTGTAAGCAAACAAGTTAAGGAAATCTTTACCCTGTGCCATTTCGCCAAGACGACGACGAGTGATCTTATGATCCAAGAACAGGCCTGTGTCTAGGTAGTCATGAAGGTTCACGATCAGCTTCACACCGTACTCGTTTACTTCGAGCGTCTCTGATACCTGACCTAATTTTTGGTACTGGCTTCGACCTTTCTGCTTCTCACGAACTTTCAGTACAACTTTGTTCGCTTCGACACCTGTCACCTGAATCGTCGCACGGATAATGTCCGTTAGACGACGCTTGGCTTTTTCTTCAGGGATGTTCTTAGGTGCTGCGTACTCTTGAATCACAATTTGATCGCCGTACACGTCGATCGCTACGTTATATTCTGGAAGGTCTGCATCGTAGATACGGTAGCAGTCTAGTTTCTCTTTACGCGCCCACTTGCCAATCTTGCCAATGTTTTTCTTCAAACGGTTTGAGAAGTCTGGTGCGATTTGAACGTTAGTATCTGCACCTTTAACTTCATCAGCGCTGCGCTCGGCAATGCTGTAGTTCTTTTGGTTACACGGTAACGCACCATTGTTCAATTTAAACTGTTTATCAGCGCGCATACGAAGGCAACTCAAGAGCTCGTCTGAGCTAGAGAAGATAGATGCTTTACATCCGCCAAACTCAGATTTTAGCTGTCCACCGAATGCGGTATAGAGCGCAATCAGCCCCGGCTCAGTTCCTAGACGCTCACCGTAAGGTGGGTTTGAAACGATAACACCGTGTTCAAATCCTGCGGGACGAGTAATAGTTGCAGCATCACCTTGCGCAAACTCAATCAACTCTTCAACACCTGCTCTGCGGGCGTTTTCTTGAGCGACTTTTAATACTTTGGGGTCGTTATCGAATCCAAAAAACTTAGCGTCAACTTTCTTGACACCTCGTCTAGCTTGAACATTAGCCTCTGATTTAATCTCAGCCCAGGTCTCCGGTTCAAAGTCTTCCAAAACTTCGAAGCCCCATTGTTTGCGCTTAACGCCAGGTGCCATGTTGGCTGCCATCATCGCCGCTTCAATAAGCAAAGTACCAGAACCACACATTGGATCGAGTAGTGGTTGATGCCCATCCCAGCCACAACGCATGATAATCGCAGAAGCAAGCGTTTCACGTAATGGCGCACGACCCGATTCTGGTCGATAACCACGCTGATGAAGACCACTACCTACCATGTCTACCCCAAGCAACGCTTTATCTTTATGCAAACGAACGTGAATACGAATATCTGGGCGTTCTTTGCTGATATTAGGACGTGGCAAGCCTTTATTCTCAAAGCAATCTACGATGCCATCTTTGACCTTCATAGCTCCGTATTGGCTATTTCTAATCTCACGGTTTGTGCCGTTAAAGTCCACAACAAAGCGTTTAGAGCTATGAAATTGGTTAACCCAGTTAATAGTGGAAGTGGATAGATACAAGTCCATGTCGTTGTTACACGTGAACTCAGATAAAACACGTACAAATCGAGACGCTAAACGGCTCCACAAACAACAGCGATAAACCTGTTCGTTTGTCGCTTTAAATTTTACGCCTGCCTGTACTGGTTTCGCATTTTCAATGCCTAGTTTAGTCAGTTCTTCAACAAGCAAATTTTCCATGCCATTTGAAGTTACCGCGAGATATTGATTCATAGTGTTCTTTCGCTGATAAAAAATGGCTTCAATTATACCTGACTTTACGATCAATGCCTCGTTTTTAAAGGTATTTTCCCACCCGTTAGTTCAAATCATCACCACTCAAATGATCTAAAACTTTCAACATCTTTAGTTTGAATGTTTTTCATTCATGAACGTATTTTGTTTCCTTTAGAAGAAGTGAATACTTATTTACATGCATTTTGGTATACACCAGTCGGGATTGGTTGATGTAAATTACTTACAAATACCCTTTATAGGGGAATAAATAGGGTTGTTTTAGGCGCTAGGTTGCCTAATTAAAGGAGTAATCAAATTGAAATAAGTAAAATAAAAGTGACCAGCTTCATGTTTGCATGCATAGAAAACAAACAGTTTCATGGTCTTTCGGATTGGAGTGTCAGAGGAAAGGACAAAAAAAATCGACCCAATAAGGTCGATTAAGGCAAACAAAGGAACGAAATAAAGAAAAATTAAACAGCTTCAACCCACCATTGCCATAGGGGTCATTGCAAAGAGGTGGTTTGCACAAGCCATGCGATCATGCATTACTTTAATCGGCTGCCCAAATTGAAGCGCCTTATTGCCATCAAGAACAAAGGCTTCTTGGTTAACATAAGCACATAAGCTCGATGTTTCGCCTGGTTCTAGAACGATGAACATACCATCAGAATATTGATTTGTGAGAAAGACCATGTCCCCTTCTTGAGGTTCATAATCAGAGGACTGTGCATCGAAGAACCAGCTCTTAGGCTGTACAGGTTTATGAAAACGCTTTGCAGCAACACAATACAGTGTTAATTCAGCTTGGCGATATTCACTGATATCGAGACAGCGAATGCGCTCATTAAACGTTTGAAATGCGCTGGCGTCATCAACGGTAAATTCACTGTTTGAGAAGGCACAGTTAACCAACAATTTTCGGGATAGATTGGTTTGGAAAATCATTTCCTCCCCCAGATCCAGCATTAAGCAAGCTTTTTGCTCGTCAAAATACCAATTCCATTTGTCGCTGGGTTTAAGCATTATTCCGTTCTCTCTTGACTAGTTAAATCAGTGGTAAAGAGGTAAGACGCTTAATTACCTACTCGTGATTTTTAAATTCTACAAACGAACGGATAAAAAAAAAGAGGAAACAAAGTCCTCTTTTTTATGTAACAGGTACTGATTTTTCAGTAGTTTTTGATGTATGTGTTAAAGATTCTTAACAATATCACGTACGAGACCTGGGCCGTGGTAAATAAAGCCAGTGTAGACTTGAACAAGTTTAGCGCCTGCCATGATCTTTTCTTTGGCTGCAACATAGGAATCTACACCACCAACACCGATAATTGGAAGTTTGTCTCCAAGCTCTTCATGAAGCTTACGTACGACCTCCGTAGAGCGTGATTGCACAGGGCGACCACTCAAGCCACCTGCCTCATTGGCGTGTTTCATCCCTTCTACGATCGTGCGATCCAAAGTTGTGTTAGTCGCGATCACACCATCTATATTGTTTTTCAATAAAGAATCGCAAATTTGGCAGATTTCATCGTCACTTAAATCTGGCGCAATCTTTAATGCTAACGGGACATACTTGTTGTACTTCTCTGATAACTCCGCTTGTTTCGCTTTTAATTCGGAAAGCAGTTCATCAAGCGCTTCACCATATTGAAGTGAACGAAGACCTGGAGTGTTTGGCGATGAGATGTTTACTGCAATATAGCCAGCATACTCATACACTTTTTCCATACAAATCAGGTAGTCCTCTGCCCCTTTCTCAATTGGCGTATCTTTATTTTTACCGATATTAATTCCGAGAACACAATTGAATTTTGCTCGTTTAACATTCTCGATCAAATTATCAACGCCTAGGTTATTAAAGCCCATGCGGTTGATGATCCCTTCTGCTTCCACTAAACGGAATAAGCGTGGTTTATCATTACCTGGTTGTGGTCGTGGCGTTACAGTGCCGACTTCGACAAAGCCAAAGCCCATGGCATCAAATGCTTCAATACATTCGCCGTTTTTATCTAAACCAGCCGCAAGACCAACAGGGTTACGGAATGTTAGACCCATACACTCAACTGGACGAGTTGGTAACTGTTGGCGGTAAAAGAGATCAAGTGGTGTGCCGTTAAAGCGTTGGAAGTTCTTGATTGCAAGATCATGTGCCTTCTCGGCATCGAGTTGGAAAAAGCCAGTTCTGGCTAGACGGTAAAGCATTGTGCCTCCGAAAGAAAAAAGCCCCGTATAAACGGGACAATATTATTTACCGTTTTTCATCGTAATTCAATGAAAATGAACGTAATAAGTAAAAACCTATATCTTTATAAGATTTTTAAATATAAAACAAACAATTACAATCAAGTTTCTGCGATAAAAATCGTAACTAACCGCTTAAAAGCAATCGATTTCACTCTGTTTTAATTTCAATTAAATGTGACAATGTAACTATTTTCGTTCCAAATGTGAATAATAGATAATAAAAAGCCCCGTTAAATAACGAGGCTTTTACTTATGACTTGATTATTCCACTACTCTTTCGATGAGCAGTTGAGGTTTAAAAGTACTAGCTCTCGAAGTGCTACAGAGAACTTAGCAAATTCGTGTACTGAGCCAACTTTGAACTCGTTTAAGATACTCTCCCAGCGGTGCAACGATTGCTCGTTAGTTTCAATCCAATCTTCTAACGCAGCCATCACGTCAAGCTCTTCGGTTGAGCAGCCACAAGTCAGTACCTGAGCGGTAAGTTGACGTTGTTGCCAGTCCAGATCTTCACGGAATGCCGCTCTTGCAAGTGCTTGCCAGTTGTTATCAACGGCTTGGCTATTAATTTGCTTCAAGAACCAATGCAACGATAAACGGTCACCCAAGTTAAAGTAGAGTTTCGATGCTTGCTCAACCGTTTTACCTGTTTCACTTGCTACTGATGAAATATCCAGTGCAGATTGTAAGCTTGATAAGCGGGCAACTTGGTGAGCGAGTTTCTCTTCAACCCCTTTCTCTATCCAACCTTGAGCCAACTCATTGTGTTCTTCAACTTCAGACTCAACTAACATAGTGTCTAGGGTTTCAGTGATAACATTGACATCTTGCTTGTAGATAGCAATCAACTCACCGACCGTGCATTTGCCGCTACGGTTACGAAGCAACCAGCGTGCAATTCGACGCAGTGCTCGGCGCACGTAAAACATAATTTCGTATTGAGCTTGCGCTGTCGCAACGTTATCAAGTTTGCGAGTTTGCTTGAGGATTTCTTCTAAATCAAAGATTTCTCTAGCCGCACTGTAAGCGTTGGCAATATCGACAACACTTGCACCAGTTTCTTCTTGCAAACGAGTAACGAAGTTACAGCCCATTTCATTAACCATCTGGTTAGCCAATGCTGTAGCGATAATTTCAGCTCGCAGTGGGTGATTAACCATTTGATCTTTATAGTTACGTCGTAACGCACTTGGGAAATATTCAACAAGTTGTTTTGCATGGAATTCATCATTTGCGATTTCATCCGTAACAAGTTGCTGTTTAAGTACCATTTTACCGTAGGCAACTAACACTGATAGCTCAGGGCGAGTCAGACCTAGTCCCTGTTTTTCACGCTCGATTAGCGTTTCATCATCAGGAATGTATTCGAGAGCACGGTCCAAGTACCCTGCTTTCTCCATAGTGTGGATGAATCGAATTTGCTCCTTAACAATGCCAACACCTTGCTGTTCAGTAACAGAGATCGACTCCGACTGACGGTAAGCATCATCCAAGACAATTTCACCCACTTCGTCTTCCATAGACTCTAGAATTTGGTTACGTTGCTTAACCGTAAGATCGCCATTTGAAACCAGTCCATTGAGGAAGATCTTGATGTTGACTTCATTATCCGAACAGTCAACGCCACCTACGTTATCAACGAAGTCCGTGTTCACTCGACCGCCAGTTAGTGCGTATTCGATACGACCAAGCTGAGTCATACCCAGGTTACCACCTTCGCCAACCACTTTGGCTCTTAAGTCACGGCCGTCAATGCGCAGCATGTCGTTAGCACGGTCACCAACATCTGTATGAGTTTCTGTCGATGATTTAACGTAAGTGCCGATACCACCATTCCAAAGAAGATCGACTTTCATTTTCAAGATCATCTTTATCAGATCGTTAGGCGCTAAAGATGCTTTCTTCGTACCTAACATTTTCTGAATTTCTGGCGTCAACTGGATCGATTTTGATCGACGAGAGAAGATGCCACCACCTTGAGAGATCAAGTCTTTGTTGTAATCTTCCCAGCTTGATCTTGGCAGATTAAACAAGCGGTTACGCTCTTCCCAGCTGCTGGCTGAATCTGGATTTGGATCAATAAAGATATGCATGTGGTTAAACGCAGCTTGCAATCGAATATGCTTCGATAACAGCATACCGTTACCGAACACGTCACCTGCCATATCACCTACACCGATTGCAGTAAAATCAGTGGTCTGACAGTTGATGCCCATTTCACGGAAGTGACGTTTAACAGATTCCCAACCACCTTTTGCGGTGATACCCATTGCTTTGTGATCGTAACCGTTTGAACCACCTGAAGCGAATGCGTCACCTAGCCAGAAGTTGTATTCTGCAGAAACAGAGTTTGCCAAATCTGAGAAGGTTGCTGTGCCTTTATCGGCAGCCACTACTAGATATGGGTCATCTTCATCGTGACGAACAACGTTTTGTGGTGGTACCACCTCTCCTTCAATGATGTTATCTGACACATCTAGCAGTGCACGGATAAAGCGTTTGTAACAACGCTGACCTTCCGCAAAAATTTCATCACGAGTGGTGAGAGATGGCTGGCGTTTACAAACGAAGCCGCCTTTTGCACCCACTGGTACAATTACAGTGTTCTTAACCTGTTGCGCTTTTACTAAGCCAAGAATCTCCGTACGGAAGTCTTCTTGACGATCTGACCAACGCAAACCACCACGAGCCACTTTTCCACCACGAAGGTGAACACCTTCAATATCTGGTGCGTAAACAAAGATCTCGAATGCAGGTACAGGCTGCGGAATCTCAGGAATATCGCTTGGCTTCATTTTCAAAGATAACCAAGGCTTAGGCTGCTTATTCTCGTCTACTTGGTAGTAGTTGGTACGAAGCGTCGCCATGATCATTTCAATATAACGACGAATAATACGATCATCATCCAAGCTCTCTACACGATCCAACTGCTCTGTTAGCTTTTTAATTAGATCGTTTTGGCCTTTCTCGCTGCCTTTGTGTTTCGGATCAAATCGCTTGGTGAACAGCTTGACTAAACCTGTCGCTAAGTCTGGGTAGTGGCTTAGCGTATCTTCGATGTACTGCTGACTGAATGGGAAGCCGACTTGGCGCATGTATCGTGCGTAAGTGCGAAGAATGGAAATCTCACGGCCAGATAAAGACGCACCTAATAACAATCGGTTGAAACCATCACTTTCAAGATTACCCGCCCAAATGGCAGCAAATGCTTGTTGGAAACGATCACGAGCTTCACGAAGGTCAACGGTTTTCTCGCTCTTATGCAGCATAGAGAAGTCAAGGATCCAGAAAGTCTGCCCGTTGTTTTTCTCGATCTCATATGGCGATTCGCCAATCACACGCAAACCAAGGTTTTCCAACATCGGCATTACGTCAGAAAGGTGAATTGGTTCATCGCGATGGTATAACTTTAAGCGGACAGCTTTGGAATCTGCACCCTCTTCTTGAGGTCGGTAGAACAACATGCCAAGTTTATTATCATCACTTAACGCTTCTAAGCGCTCGATATCTGCAACCGCAGAACCTGGCATCATGTCCTCTTTGTATGAGCGAGGGAACGCACTCATATATTCTTTTGAAAGAGGAAGGCCTTTACTTTCACCAAAGTTAGCAATGATGGATTCTTTTAGTCTGTCATCCCAAGAGGTAGAAACTTCCATTAGATTTTGCTCGATCTTTTTCACGTCTACGTCAATGTTGTTATTGTCTACACGAACAATGTAATGTGTTCTCGCTAGTGGGCTTTCTGAGAAGTACGTTGTAAATTCAACCTCTTGCTCGCAACCAAAGTACTGCTTAAGAATGCGTTGAGTTTGACGACGCAATTCTGTGTTGTAACGATCTTTAGTGACATAAACCATGCAACTGAAGAAACGACCAAATGGGTCTTTACGAACAAACAAACGCAGCAAGTCACGATCTTGCATTTGTACAACACCCATTCCCACCTCAAGCAGCTCTTCTTCATTAGCTTGAAGCAACTCGTCGCGTGGGTAGTTTTCTAAGATATTGTGCAATGCTTTGTATGAGTATGATCCGTGACGGTATCCACTTGCTTCAAGGATACGGTCAACTTTTTCACGGATCAAAGGAATACTTTGTACCGCTTGGTTGTAAACGGCGGAGGTATATAAACCAGTAAAGCGATGCTCACCTATTACTTTACCGTTTTCATCAAACTTCTTAATACCGATGTAATCAGTATAAGCTGGACGGTGGATACGAGATGCTTTGTTACCTTTGGTGATGATCAGAGCGTATGGTTTTTTCGCTTCTAATCGCGCTGAATCTGATAATTCAGAGAGCTTGACGCTACGCACGCGCTTGTCATCAGCAAACAGACCTAGTCCTTTTTCTTTAGCAGGAACAAGTTCGGTATCACCATTGACCTCTTTTAAGTCATAATCTTTATAACCCATAAAGGTAAAGTTATGATCTTCTAGCCAACGAAGAAATGCGATCGTTTCATCCATACGATCAGTTTGGATAGAAACACGATCTTTATTTTTCTCAAGTTCATCAGTAACAAACTTAAGCTTATCAACCATCTGCTTCCAGTCATCAACGACTAAGCGAGTATCAGATAGAATTCTTAACAGCTCTTCTTTAAGCGCTTGCATCTCGTCTTTACTAGTAAGGCGGTCTACCTCTATGTGGAAAAGTGATTGAAGAACACCACCCTCACCGTTTACGTCTGTAACTTGGCCTTTTTTATCACGCTGAATCTGTGTTGGGTTATTCAACATTAGGTGACAAACAAGATCCAAACGTGCTAAAGCCATTTTGACTGAGTCCACTAAGAATGGACTATCTGGAACAACAATTTCTACGATTGTGTGTGTGGATTGCCAGCCTTGACGACTTACGGTCGGGTTAAATACTCGAACCGAAATCTCTTCTGGTTTTTTTTCATTGATATGGTGCCAAAGGCTAACGACAGCACCATAAAGGTCGGATTCGTTTCGCTGAATTAGATCATCATCAGCAATGTTACTGAATAAGTGTTGAGCAAGTTTAGTTACAAGCGTTTGGTGAGAAAGCTCGAGTTTGTCTTGAATCAGTTGGTAAACCTTTTCAAGCAGAACCGGCACTACATTTTCACGCGCGGTCATATTCACACTCCACATTAGAATTGTTGTTTTGTAGGGGGACTTAGTAGCTAGGTTGTTACCTTAGAAACTAAGCATAGGTAATGCATGTGCCCATTGTAAAAGCATAATTACAAATGTTTAACAACTAATCGTAGTGGTAAGAGGTGAAATGTCCGATTCTGTGACTAAGATTCCTATTTAACTCTCTGCAAATACAATACATCACAGAGTTTCTAACTTAAGAAACTTATTATTTTGGTCAGTTGTTAGTCTAAACTGGCCTCTAACGCCCAATTGACTAAGAAATGGTCTAAATCTCGCGGCGGGTAACTGCAAACGCAAACCGTTGTGTGTGACAACTTGAACAACACTTGCCGCACCAGAATAATGAGATAAAAACGTTTGATATGAAATGTTGAGATTGAAGTAGTAATAGTTCATGAAGTGAAAACTAAGTGACATAAACAAATAAGGTGGCCTTAATGACCACCCTATTGTGTTGTTTACTATTCGTCTAGTGCTTTAGTCACTTTTTCGAATAGATCTTTAGCAAGATTATCCATTGCTTTGAGCTTTTCAAGTTCTGCACGAATCATTGCTTGGCGAGCTTCATCGTATTTACGGAACTTAAGCAAAGGATCAATCATTCGAGAAGCTACTTGTGGGTTCGAATCATTTAGTTGGCGAAGAATTTCACCGGCAAATTGGTAACCTACACCGGATTTATCATGGAAACGTACAGGGTTCGCACCTAAGAACGAGCCAATTAAGCTGCGCGTACGGTTCGGATTTTTCAAACTAAATGCTTCGTGGTTCATGGTTGCTTTTACTTTTTCAAGAGCATCCTCTGCAGGATTGCTACCTTGAAGTGCAAACCACTTATCCATAACCAAACCATCGTGCTTCCATTTATCGCTATAATCAGCCATAAGTGCTTCACGACACTCGAGCTGAGCGTTATTTGCGGCACTCATCGCAGCAATCGTATCTGTCATGTTATTTGCAGATGCGTACTGCGCGTTGACTAAATCATTACCTTTTTCCGTATATGCTAGGTACTGAAGGCAACGGTTACGTAAAGCACGCTTGCCAATAGCAGCATGGTCGATCGTATACTCTGTTTGCTTAAGCGTGTGATAAGTCGCACTTAGCTCATCTTCTAATTCCTTAGAAAGTGACACTGTAATGCTGTTTAGCACTTTGTCTACGGCATCGATATCAATTTTCTGGTACCAACCAGTAATCTCATTGATTGAAGGCATAGAGAAAACTTGAGCAATGAAAGCTGGCTCAAGCGTTTCATCCAACAGCACACCGCGGAAAGCATCTATCACACCTTCAGAAAGCGATACTTCTTGTCCCGCTTGAACGTTTTTCACATTCTGACGAATGTATTTAGCCAATAGCATTTGGCTAGCGTCCCATCGAGCAAAATCGTTCGTTGCGTGCTTCATCAAGAAGACTAACTCGTCATCGCTGTAATCGTATTCTAATTTGACTGGTGCCGAGAATTCACGCAACAAAGATGGCACTGGCTGTTCTTCGACATTTTCAAATACGAACGTTTGCTTATCTTGTTTAATATCCAGCACGTTATGAACAAATTCACCGTTACTCATCAGTGGGATAACTTGACCTTTCGAATCATACAACTCGATATCGAACGGGATATGCAGCGCTTGTTTTTCTGCTTGGTCTTGCGTCGGCTCCGTAAATTGCTCTACCGTTAGTGCGTAAGTTTTTGCATCAGCGTTGTATTCGCTATTTACGCGTAGCGTTGGTGTACCCGATTGGCTGTACCACAAACGGAACTGTTTTAAATCAACACCGGTGGCATCTTCCATTGCAGAAACAAAGTCTTCACACGTCGCGGCGGTACCATCGTGACGTTCAAAATAAAGTTTCATTCCTTTTTGGAAGCCCTCTTCGCCAAGGAGTGTATGGTACATGCGAATAACTTCGCTGCCCTTTTCATACACCGTTAGCGTGTAGAAGTTATTCATCTCAATGACTTTGTCAGGACGAATCGGGTGAGACATTGGGCTTGCATCTTCCGCAAATTGAGGACCACGAATAATACGTACGTTATCAATACGGTTATCAGCACGAGAGCCTAAGTCAGAAGAGAATTCTTGGTCACGGAATACGGTTAAGCCCTCTTTTAGACTTAGTTGGAACCAATCACGACAAGTGACACGGTTGCCAGTCCAGTTGTGGAAGTACTCATGACCTATCACAGCTTCGATGCCTAAATAATCACGATCTGTCGCAGTTTGATCGTTCGCCAGAACATATTTTGAGTTAAAAATGTTCAAGCCTTTGTTTTCCATTGCACCCATGTTGAAGAAATCAACAGCAACGATCATGTAAATATCCAGATCGTATTCCAGGCCAAAGCGTTCCTCATCCCACTTCATCGAGTTGATCAGCGATGTCATCGCATGACCTGCACGATCTAAGTTACCTTTATCAACAAAGATTTCTAAATCAACACTGCGACCTGACATCGTTGTATATTTGTCACGCAATACATCAAAGTCGCCTGCAACAAGGGCGAACAAGTAAGCTGGTTTTGGATGCGGATCCTGCCATTGAACCCAATGACGACCGTTCTCTGCATCACCTTCTGCAATTCGGTTACCATTGCTCAGCAAATATGGGTAAGCCGCTTTATCTGCGATCACTTTTGTTGTGTATTTTGCTAGAACATCCGGACGGTCTAGATAGTACGTGATACGGCGGAAGCCCTCAGCCTCACACTGAGTACAAAATGCGCCGCCTGATTTGTACAAACCTTCGAGTGCTGTATTCGCTTCAGGATCAATTTTGGTGACGATTTCAAGTTCAAACTCGGATGGAAGATCGGTCAGTACCAGCGATGACTCCTTCACCTCGTGATGAGCCCAATCCTCACCATTTACTTTTACAGCGCGTAGCTCAAGCCCTTCGCCATCGAGTTCTAGCGTTGTTGTATCGCCTTTTTGAGCAACTTTTGATACCGCCGTAACGATTGTGTCATTGTCATATAGATCAAAAGTAAGATCGATATCAGTAATCGCATGAGATGGCTCTTTATAATCTTTACGATATTTGGCCAGGGGAGCTTGAGACATGAGCATAAGTCCTTGTATGTCGAACAACAAAAATACCAGACTGCATGATCAAAAATGCAGTTCTGGTATCACTATATAAGCTATTTGTAGGGGTTGTGGTATCAGAATACAAGTCTTTCCATCAAAAAACGGAGCTTTTAGTGCTCTAGCTCCGTTTTTTGATTAACATTTAAACAACATTAATGACTTACCGTACGCACGCGTAATTTGGCGCATGTTAAAGGCATCATGGCGTAACTCTATTGAGTACGGCGTACATATCACCATTGGAATCTTCGATCGTTAGCTCATTCTTGTTGAGCTTATACGTGGTTCCATGCTCGCCATTTTCATACAACAGAACCAGAAACTCATCTTCTGTGTAAAACACACCTTGTTTGATGGACTCATCCCCTTCTTCGTTCGAAACCCTAAACATGAACACGAAATCAGGTTGAAGTATCAAATCCATCTGATTAATGTTGTTTGCCACAAGACCGTCGCCAGATACGTGAGAGCTAGACCAAATACCTGCAAGTGAATTGGATAATCCCTTAGTGAATGTTACACCATTAAGATCAAGCGTATTATGGTTGTTGCGATACGCATAAATTTGAGGCTCGTCGGTGTTTAAACCAAGAACGATGGTGTCTTCATTTGCGTTATACAGCCCTTCCCAATGGTCAACGGAATAGTCTTTCTTTTGAATATCAATAGAAAAGCTGTAGTCAGAACCTAATGAGAGTTTGATCGCGCGAAAGTTTTCAGCCGACTCTTCGGGGTTTGGGTTCATTAAATACCAGTCTCCGATGAGAAACGGCGTGTCAAAGTGACTTAATTCATCTTCTCTGGTGTTTTCTCCACCAAACACACTAAAGCAGCAAAAGCTAAGTAAAATAAAGAACCACTTCATATCGGCATCCTTATCGTTTTCTTTTAGCTTAGCCAGTAGTCCTCACTTTCGCGAAATTTTAGATGTAGATCACGTAAATTATTGGGGGAAAATAAGCGAATATCTTGCTCGATATCGAGATAGCGGAAGACAAAAAGGCATAAAAAAAGAGTGAATCTGAAAGACTCACTCTTTTTTTTCTAAATTGCCAGTTATTATGACTGATTTTCCTGCTTAAGTAGATCGACCATAATCGCGACAGACTCATCTAAATAAACATCAGGAGCCTCGTAGTCTTTTGGTATGTCATCCAATGTTTTGAATGCTTTTTTACCCAAAGCAACTTGACGTTCATTTATGCGTTGTAATCGAAGGGCTTCCGCTTTATCCGATTCAGCTTTACGAACTTTTTCGTTCAAAGACAAAGTATTATCGTCTTTTTCTTTACGATATTTCTCGATGTCTTCATTGATAAAGCGGAACTCCATCTCATCAGAAATACGCTTGTTATGAAGAGCAGTAAGTTTTTCAACTAAGGCGTCGTTACTTGGAAACGTTTGATATTGTGCTTTATCAATCTGATCCCAAGGTAAAGCATTGTCTTCAACACTTTCACCAGTTTCAGAAGCCTCAATTGGCGTTGGGTACGAAATATCTGGTGCAACACCACGATTTTGCGTACTTCCACCGTCAATACGATAAAATTTCTGAATCGTGTACTGAACATAACCTAGCTCTTTATCGAAAAGATCATAAATATGATTCAGTGAACGATGTTGCTGAACTGTACCTTTACCGAAAGAGTTTTCACCTAAGATGATTGCACGATTATAATCTTGCATTGCCGCTGCAAAAATTTCAGATGCTGAAGCACTGTAGCGGTTAATCAATACCGTCAATGGGCCATCATAACTCACTTTTCCATCGGTATCGGCATTCACCTTGATGCGGCCATAGCTGTCACGGACTTGAACTACAGGGCCTTCTTTAATGAATAGACCTGTCAATGCCGTTGCTTCTGTTAGCGCACCACCGCCATTGTTGCGTAGATCAACGATTACGCCGTCAACGTTTTTGGTTTTCAACTCAGCTAGTAATTTATCGGTGTCTTTCGATAAGCCGACGTAGAAACTTGGTACTTCTAAAATACCAATCTTCTTACCGTCTTTTTCGATGATTTCTGACTTAACCGCACGATCTTCTAAGCGAACTTTGTCACGAACAATTGTGACAATGTAACTCTTCGCATCGTTACCTTCTGGTAAGATCTGTAGATTAACCTTTGTGCCTTTAGGGCCTTTGATTAACTGAACAACATCATCCAGACGCCAACCGATCACGTCGACAATTTCTTCACCGTCTTGTCCAACACCAGTGATTCGGTCCCCTTCACCAAGTTGCTTACTCTTTGATGCCGGACCGCCAACAACAAGTGAACGAATTACTGTGTAATCGTCTGTCATTTGCAAAACGGCGCCGATGCCTTCTAGAGAAAGGTTCATTTCCGATTGGAATTGCTCGGCATTACGTGGAGAAAGGTAGCTTGTATGAGGGTCAACCTGTCGCGCGAAGGCATTCATATACAACTGAAATGCGTCTTCATTGTTGGTCTGTGTGATGCGCTTCATCGCGTTGTTATAACGCTTCTCTAAAACTTCTTTAATCTCTGGCCACTCTTTGCCAGTCAGTTTCAGATTTAACGCGTCATATTTCACACGCTTGCGCCACAACTCGTTGAGCTCTGCTTCGTCTTTTGGCCATGCGGCTTCAGAGCGGTCTAACTCTATCTCGTCATCGGTATCAAACTTGATCTCTTCATCGAGTAGAGTTAACGCATAAGCAAAACGATCGAAACGCTTCTGCATTGAGAGGTTGTAAACATCAAAAGCAATTTGGTTGTTGCCCGATTTAAGCTGATCATCAAGCTCGACTGACCAATTTTTAAATGAATCGATGTCTGCTTGAGTGAAAATATTTCTATTGTAATCAAGCAACTCTACATAGCGTTCAAAGATCGCTTTAGAGAAATCATCATTGAGGCTGAAGTGCTTATAATGAGAGCGGGTAAATCGCGAGGTGACTCGTTTGCTAGCTGTTTCATGCTGAACTTCAGGAGAAAGAACCGGCAGGTCATCTTTATGTAGTTTGGCTTCAAGAGCCTGAGCTGATGCTGCTAGCCATAAGCTAGCAGCAATCAGGGTCACTTTTGAACGGCAATTCATGCGTAGGAGTATCTCCTTTATGCGCGCAAGTGCTCCGCTTTCACAACCATTTGTAGGCCGTTAGCAAGTTGAACACGTACATCATCCTTATTGATTTCAACAATGGTCGCTGCCATGTTTCCTTTGCCCATGTTCACGTTAACTGCGTTACCTACTGTGATTTCATCAGCATTTAGAGCGCGCGTTTCTACAGGCTTAGTTGTTTTTTGTACTTTTGGTTTATTAGTACGACGAGGCTGTTGAGGCTTTTTAGCCGCAGGTTTCGCTTTCGCCTTACCCTCTTCACGAGCTTTTTGTGCTTGTTCTTTACGACGAGCCTGAACTTTCGCCTTGCTTTCTGCAAGTGTCGCTTTCGCGTGTTCAACGTGCTCTTCTTCTAGCTCACCACAAGGGTTGCCATCTAGGTCTACACGTACTGCACCTGGTTTTACACCGTGTAGGTAACGCCATGATGAAGTGTACTGTCTTAACGCTGCACGAAGCTGTGTTTTGCTTACTTTTTCGTCTTCATTTAGACGTTCCGCAAGATCTTGAAAAATACCAATTTTCAGAGGTTTTGCTTCACCTTCTAAAGTAAAGCACTTAGGGAAACATTCAGCAATATATGCAATAACTTCTTTGCTGTTTTTTAACTTTTCAGTCATGAGGGGTCCTGATTTGAGCGGATTTCCGCGAGCATTAAGAAAAAATATTCTCGTATTATAGTGACATGCCAAGGAAAAACCACACTCGAAGGCTAATTTATGCGTCGTTCGCGTGTGAATTAAGCAGCTTTTCTACTTCAACCATGAAATGAGTGAGACCTTCTTCGTCTGTTTCATTAAATCGGCCAATACTTGGACTATCAATATCAAGTACACCAACCACCTTTCCATTAATAGAAAATGGAATCACAATTTCTGAATTGCTCGCTGCATCGCACGCAATATGCCCCTCAAATTCGTGAACGTCGTATACTCTTTGTATAGTATTAGTTTGTGCAGCAGTACCGCAGACGCCTCGACCCATTGGGATACGAACACAAGCTGGTTTTCCTTGGAACGGACCAAGAACAAGCTCTTCACCTTTTGTTAGGTAAAAGCCTGCCCAGTTAAGATCGTCAAGTTCCATGAAAAGCAATGAGCTCAAGTTTGCTAGGTTCGCAATAAAGTCAGGTTCAGACTCAATTAGAGCAACAGCTTGTTTGGTTAGTCTTTGGTATTGTTCTAAGTTCATATTAACTTCCTACTTACTATAAAAGCTTCCATTCTCAATGTATGGCGCTAAAATGCAGCCCTACTTTATAATAGGACTTATTCTCAATTACAATGCTTCTGAAAAATGACACTATTAGCCGTTCTTGGTTGATAACACAAGTAAAAAAGCACAAGTCCAAGCTGATCATAGCGAACTTGATAGCGGTGCTTGCAACCTTGATTAGTGTTCCAATTCCCCTCCTCATGCCTTTGATGGTTGATGAGGTCTTATTGGACCAACCTGCAAAAGGCTTAGATGCCATGAATGCCATTCTCCCTGAAGCGTGGCACACTCCGACAGGCTATATTTTCTTCACCCTGTTCTTGGTTGTTCTTATGCGAGCTGCGAGCCAAGGATTAAATATCCTTCAAAGCCGACAATTTACGCTTGTTTCAAAAACCATCACGTTTGAGATGCGCAGTAAAATGATCGACAAACTCGGCCGTATCAGCATCCGACAATACGAAACCAAAGGTAGCGGAGGAATCAACGCACACCTTATCACTGACATTGAGACCATTGATAAATTTATTGGTTCTACGTTAGCAAAATTCGTTATCAGTTTTCTGACTGTTATTGGTACTGCTATCGTTCTACTTTGGCTCGATTGGCGACTTGGTCTGTTTATCCTGTTAGTTAACCCTATTGTCATTTACTTCTCACGTAAACTAGGCAGTATGGTTAAACATCTGAAACGGAAGGAAAATCATTCTTTTGAAATTTTCCAAAACCGTTTGGTTGAAACATTAGATGGAATCTACCAACTACGCGCAGCCAATAAAGAGCGAGAATTCCTCCAACAACTCAAAGACAGTGCGAACCAAGTTCGCGTTGATGCAGACAAGTATGCTTGGCAATCTGAAGCGGCTGGTCGCGTTTCTTTTCTTCTCTTTTTGATCGGCTTTGAATTGTTCAGAGCTGTCGCAATGTTAATGGTCATGCTCAGTGACCTTACTATTGGCCAAATATTTGCCGTTTTTGGTTACCTATGGTTCATGCTGTCTCCTGTTCAAGAGTTGCTTGGGATTCAGTTTTCTTGGTACAGCGCTAAAGCCGCATTAAAACGCATCAACGACTTATTAGAGTTAGAAGAAGAGCAGAGACCGGTTCCTAAGGTAAATCCTTTCAAAGAAGGTAGAGAAGTTGATGTTAAAGTAGAAAACATTAATTTCTCTTACAATAATGAAAACAAAGTCCTAGATAATCTTTCTTTACATATGCCGGCAGGAAAGAAAGTGGCGTTGGTTGGTGCAAGCGGCGGTGGTAAGTCGACCTTGATACAATTACTTATTGGGGTTTACCGTCAAAACTCCGGTAGCATTCGCTTTAATGATGAATTAACAGAAGATATTGGCTTTGAAGTAATTCGCGACAAAATTGCCGTGGTATTACAGCAACCTATACTATTTAACGACACCTTGAGGCATAATCTAACGCTTGGTGGTAATTTTGACGAAATGTCACTTTGGCGTGCGCTTGAAGTGGCTCAGCTGCATGATGTAATTTCCCAACTGAACCACGGCTTGGATACTCAAGTTGGTCGTAATGGCATTCGTTTGTCAGGAGGTCAACGACAACGGCTTGCCATTGCTAGAATGGTGCTGAGTAATCCTCAATTTGTTATTTTAGACGAAGCCACGTCTGCGCTAGATACCGCTACTGAAGCGGCTTTACACAAAGCACTGACCGAGTTCTTACGTGGTAGAACAACATTAATCGTTGCGCACCGACTATCCGCTGTTAAACAAGCCGATTTGATCTACGTGCTTGAAGATGGGAAAGTGACGCAAACAGGTACTCATGGTGAGTTAGTTGAGCAAGAAGGCTTATATCAAACCTTATATGGGGGCATACAGTCCCACGCTTAAATCGTTCAAGCTAGAGAGGTCGTTATGACCTCTCTGTCTAAGCACGCCATGCAACCCAATAACATACGTTTGTGCCAAGGTTGTGAATTGCCTGTCGACATCGTCGACTTACCCCATGGCAAAAATGCACACTGCCCTCGTTGTGGTACACAATTATATCGAGGAGGTAGCCCTAGCCTCTCTGGTAATCTAGCCGTCGCGATAACCTGTATCCTACTATTTATTCCATCGCACTTTTTTAACTTTATTAGCATCCGACTCTTTGGTGTGATGATTCCGGCAACCCTGCCTTCAGGGATGATCACATTGATGGAAGAAGGATTTGTTCTTCTTTCATTGCTCATTCTATTTTGTAGCTCTCTAGCGCCACTGACGGTTTGTGTTTCAGTGGTAACGGCGCATATTTCTTTACATCAACGATGGTTCCGTGGGCTTCGTATCTCACTGTGGCTAATTCAACATTTGAAGCATTGGGTTATGTTGGATGTGTTCTTAGTTAGCATCGCCATTTCCTGTTTTAAACTCCAAGATTATTCCGACATTTTCGTCGGCCCAGGGTTAATTGGTCTGGTTCTTTTGCAGATATTTACCGTTTTGTTAGTTTCAAGAATCAGCGTGCGTCGTTATTGGGAAGCTTGGAAACCAGAAAGTTTATATGCTTTTGAGCATAAAGATGTGCATTGCCATGAATGCCACTTGTCCCAGCCTGAAGGTGACCATTGCCAGCGTTGTCATCACGAGTTATATCATCGCAAGCCAAACTCCATTCAGAAAACATGGGCTTACCTCATCGCAGCAACGGTCGCCATCTTCCCCGCTAACCTGATCCCTATTTCCATCTTGCTTACCAATGGTAAGCGTTTGGAGGACACTATTTTTTCAGGCGTGGCTGGTTTGGTAAAAAGCGGCATGTATGGAATCGCTGCGATCATTTTTGTTGCCAGTATCGTTGTCCCGGTGATTAAAATACTTGGGCTCGCCTACATCATGCTTTACATCCAATTCAAACGTTCGGTGTTTAAGAGACAACGAATGATGGTTTACTTTGTTGTTAAATGGATCGGTAAATGGTCTGTGATGGATTTGTTTGTTATTTCTATCATGATGACGTTAGTCGATCGTGGTCAGATACTGGATTTCACACCAGGATATGGCGCGGTAGCATTTGGTGTTGTCGTTGTATTGACCATGCTTGCAGCAGAAAGTATTGATCCAAGGCTAATCTGGGACCAAACAAGCCCAAAACAATCAGAAAAAGAGTCAATGAATGAGTGATCAGAACAGTTCTCAAACGTCATACGTACCAGATGTAAAGCGGAGTAAAGGCATATCTCCTCTTTGGCTGTTGCCAATTTTGACCATGGTCTTAGCTGGCTGGCTTGTTGTGAAGTCGATACACGATGCAGGACAACGAGTGCAAATCTATTTTTCTGATGCCGCAGGTCTTGTCGCCGGCCGAACCACTATCCGTTACCAAGGATTAGAAGTCGGCATGGTAAGAGACATTAACCTCACCGAAGATCTCGGCAGTATTTATGTCGATGCTGATATCTATCCTGAAGCTGCAAAGTTACTGAACGATAAAACACGCTTTTGGTTAGTAAAACCAACAGCTAGCCTAACGGGAGTTTCCGGACTGGATGCGCTCGTCTCAGGTAACTACATCTCGATTCAACCCGGAGATGGTCAAGAGTTTGAGACAACATTCCATGCGTTAGACTCTGCCCCAACAGATTTACGTGTTTCTCAAGGTTTGAATATTAAGCTCAAAAGCCGTGATTTAGGTGGTGTATCGGTTGGCTCTCAAATTGTTTATAAGAAAATCCCAATCGGTGAAGTGTACAGTTACCAGCTAGATGAAGATGCAAAATCTATCACTATTCAGGCCAACATTCAGGATCAATACCGACATATCATTAACAACCGCAGTCGATTCTGGAACGTCAGTGGAATTGGTGCCAGCATCGGTTTTGAAGGTGTCGATGTAAGACTAGAAAGCATGAGTGCCCTCCTAGGTGGCGCCATCGCCGTCGACTCTCCGGATGATGGTGAACCTGTAGAAGAGAACACCGAGTTCCGTTTGTATAAAGATTTGAAAACTGCTGGTCGAGGCATCGCGGTTAAAATCGTCCTACCTGATGACAGCAAGATCAGCGGAGAAGGCGCTCCAATTATGTATCGCGGAATCGAAATTGGCCAAGTTACGGACTTGAGCCTTTCCGAAGGCCGAGAAGTGATATTGGCGTCAGCGGCAATTCAACCCGCTTTTAGTGACATGCTGACGACAGGTACTCGATTTGTCTTAGAAGAAGCAAAAGTGTCCCTTTCTGGTGTTGAAAACATTGCTAATTTAGTGCGAGGAAACTTCTTAACGATCGTGCCGGGCGCGGGTGAACGCTCTCGCCGCTTTACTGCCATTCGTAAAAACGTGTTTAACCAACAGCAAGAAAAGTCCATCGCGATTCGGTTGGTGTCCGACAATTCGTTTGGCCTAGATAGCGGTGCCAATGTACTTTATAAAGGCATCGTTGTTGGTTCAATCATCAAAGTGGGCCTAGTTAAGGAAGATAAAAAATCACAACACGAAGTATTTATGGATGTATTGATTGACCATGAATACAAACATCTGATCAAATCAAACAATCGTTTTTATGTAACCGGCAGTGCATCAGCAGAGTTAACTGAATCCGGGCTCAGCGTTACCGTTCCTCCAGCAAAGCAGTTGTTAACCGGGTCAATTAGTTTTGTGAGCGAAGGCAAGCAGGATATTCAAAAAGAGTATCAACTGTTCCAAAATGAATCATTGGCTGAATTGGCGCAGTACAATCAAAGTGGCTCTAGGGCGCTAACACTATTTGCTTCTGAATTGCCGCCGATTTCCAAAGGCAGCCCTCTACTCTATCGTAATCTTCCAGTTGGTAACGTCTCCGATTTCCAACTAGTTGATGGCGGAGTACTAATTAAGGCTACTATCGAAAACCGCTTCGCTTATCTTGTAACGCCACAAACCGTTTTTTGGAATCGTTCAGGGATTGAGATAGATGCATCATTAGCTGGCGTCAGTGTGAAAGCACACCCTTTGAAGTCGTTAATCGAAGGTGGCATTGCTTTTGACTCCGTGCCAGGCGTTGAAAACAAAATCGGAGAAAACTGGAAGCTGTATTCTGATCAAAAAACCGCTCGCAAGTTTGGGCGCGTCATTGCTTTAGAAACCGACGGTTCGCAAGAGATTGCTAAAGGAATGCCGATTGAATATCAAGGTGTTAAAGTTGGTGAAATCACTCTGGTTGTACCGAATTTTCGTCGTAACATGGTTGAAGTCACTGCAAGGATCCTACCTGAATACGTAGAAAACATTGCGGTTGAAGGCTCACATTTTTGGCTAACTGAACCAGAAATTGGTTTAGGTGGCGTTAAAAACCTCGGAGCGTTGGTGTCGAAATCCATCAGTGTTGAACCAGGTAAAGGTAAAGCCAAATTTGATTTTCAGTTAGAAAATAGTTCAGAACGCGTGCATGGAATCATGTTTACGTTACAAAGTGAACAAAGAGGCTCAGTACAAGTCGGTACACCTATTCTTTACCGCCAGATGGAAGTTGGCCAAGTGACCGACGTAAGCCTAGGAGAATTTGCTGATCGCATCGTCACGACTATCAAAATACAGCCTGAATATGCTTACCTCGTTCGTCAAAACAGTGTGTTCTGGAATGTTTCAGGAGTAGATGTTTCCATCGGGCTTACTGGCGCTAACATCAAAGCGGGAACCTTTGATAGTTTAGTTCGCGGAGGAATTGCGTTTTCAACGCCAGAGCAATCGACTATTCCACCAGCGGCAAAGAGTGGGCAATCTTTCTTTTTGTATCCACAAGCTGAAGAAGGTTGGACTCAATGGCGTACAGCGATTCCTAAGCCGTAGAATAAAGCTCAATTCACGTACAATTGAAGTTTGATCACTTTAAAAGAGCAGCAATCGCTGCTCTTTTTTATTGCTCGGCCCTTGTCACTATTCGTTTCTGCTTCGCTTTCGTATATTATTTGCCACAAATTCTGCAAACGAGATCCCACATTGCATCCTAATGTTTACATCCCAGACGCGTTTCTGGAAAAAATCCAAACGATCCTTCCTGCTCACCTCAATATGGAAGACTTTATCGCGTCTTGCCAAAAGCCACTGCGCAAAAGTATTCGAGTTAATACGTTGAAGATCAGCGTTGAAGCGTTTTTAGAACGAGCAGAAACAAAAGGCTGGAAGCTTTCTCCTGTGCCTTGGTGTGACACGGGGTTTTGGATTGAAGCGGACGAGTCAGTTGTACCATTAGGCAACACAGCAGAACACATGTCTGGCTTATTCTACATTCAAGAAGCCAGTTCAATGATGCCGGTATCTGCTCTGTTTATGAATGATGAATCTTACGATGCCGTGTTAGATACTGCAGCCGCTCCCGGCTCAAAAACTACTCAAATTGCAGCTTTAATGAACAACGAAGGTGTACTTGTGGCCAATGAATACGCCGCAAGTCGTGTAAAAGTACTGCACGCTAATGTGGAACGTTGTGGGGTACGTAACGCCGCACTAAGTAACTTCGATGGACGCGTTTTTGGCGGTTGGCTACCAGAACAATTTGATGCGGTTTTGCTCGACGCGCCTTGCTCTGGAGAAGGCACCGTTCGCAAAGACGAAGATGCGATGAAAAACTGGACGCAAGCTTCCGTACTCGACATCGCTGACACACAGAAAGATCTTATTGAAAGCGCCTTCCATGCATTAAAGCCCGGTGGTGTGATGGTTTACTCAACATGTACGCTCAGTACAGAAGAAAACCAACAAGTTTGTCATCACTTGAAAGAAACCTTTGGAGATGCTGTAGAGTTTGAAAGCCTTGAGAACTTGTTTGAAAACGCAGAGGCAGCCCTAACTGAAGAAGGCTTTTTGCATATTTTCCCACAGGTCTACGACTGTGAAGGGTTCTTTGTTGCAAGAATTCGCAAACTGGCTGCTGTTGAGGCGCCAGAAGTCAAAAAGCGCATGGGGAAATTCCCCTTTGCTAAAACTTCAAAAAAAGAATCGACAGAAATTGCTCAACAACTCCAAAGCGCGTTAGGTATTAAACTTCCAAATGACAGTTCTGTATGGCTTCGCGATAAAGATGTCTGGTTATTCCCTAATGCTTTAGAAGCGATGATCGGCGAATTACGCTTCTCCCGTATGGGTATAAAGATCGCGGAAGCCCATAAAAATGGCTACCGTTGGCAACACCAAGTCGCGACTGCCCTGGCGACAGGTTCTGAAAGCAACGCCATTGAACTCAGTATTGAAGAAGCGCGCGAATGGTACATGGGGCGTGATGTTCGCCCACAAACCATTCCTGAGGGAATGAAAACAGGTAAAGGCGAAGTGCTTGTCACCTATCAAGGCGCAGTTATTGGCCTTGGCAAGTGGGTAAGCAACCGAATAAAGAATGGTCTCCCTCGCGAATTAGTACGAGATAAGAACTTATTTTAAAAGACGTAACGAACCATAAATAAATGAAAAGCCATCGTATTTGCGATGGCTTTTTAATTCGGAAGTATGAAAGCAAGTGGGCTCGCTAGCGATCCGGACACGCTGTACTAAACTAGTTGTATCAAAGTAATGCTTTGATGTGGCATTTCTCTCTATGTTCACCAACAAAATTATTGTTGGACAAGTTTAGCGCAGGCTCTGCGGAGCCGTTTCCCCTAGGCCCAAAAAAAGGAAAAGTTTGGGCCGTTTTTTTGGCTGTAGTTCCACTATACGTGAGTTTGGACTACGCTAGACGAATACCGTCTTTCTCAATGACAATTTTACCCTGCTTGTATAAGCCACCGATGGTCTTTTTATAAGTCCCTTTACTTGTGCGGAAAGCATCAAAAATCGCTTCAGGAGAAGACTTGTCATTCAAAGGCAAAAATCCGCCTTTCTTCTCTAGCAAGTCAAGGATCTTACTAGAAAGATCGTCCATTTTCGCCACACCGACTTTTTGTAGAGCAAGGTCGATTTTGCCATCTTCACGAATGTGCTTAATAAAGCCTTTCAGCTTTTTACCGATGTAAAGCTTACCAAAAACATCCGATGGGAAAATCATGCCCCAATGCTTACCATTAACGATAGCTTTATAACCAAGTTGACTACGCTCTGCGATGATCAAATCAACTTGCTCGTTAACTTCATAATTCGCTGGAGTTTTATCTAACCATTTATTGAACTTAGTCGTACCAACAATGCGACCTGACGCTTTGTCGGTATAAACATACACTAAAATGGTTTGTCCGGCAGAGAAGCGAGTGCGTTGCTCACTAAAAGGAATCAGTAAGTCCTTTTCTTTGATGCCCCAATTTACAAAAGCACCTGTCGCATTCACACCCTCAATCTTCATTAAACCCCATTCACCCACTTGGGCAATTGGTCTTTCAATGGTCGCAGCAAGTTGGCTTTCTGAATCGAAGTACAGAAATACGTCTACATGCTCACCAATTTCAGTACCCTCTGGTACATACTTACTAGGTAGTAGAACAGAACCGTAATCATCGCCATCCAGAAATACGCCAAAATCAGCCTTTTTAATGACTTCTAAGCTGTTAATTTGACCAATTTTAATCATTGATTTTGTCTCTTTTTAAATTTACGTGGAATTATACCTAAACTAACAAGAAAATCAGAGAGAAAAGCATAGTGCTCTGTTATGCTGTTGTCGTTCAGCTATATGCCCCAGTCACTCTTTTAGCACTCTTATACTTACCTGCTCAACGGAACGCATAAGTTAAGAATGCTTTAGCAAAGTCAGGAGCTTTCTTTGGTCACCGTCGATAAACAAGACTCAATAACATTAAAAATCAGTCATGCACTCGCAAAGAGCAAAAGTGTCGACCTAGATATTTACTTTTTTATACCTGGTGAGCTTGGTTTAAACGCCGATATCATCAGTGAATCCGAATTTTATTACACCTCGATCACACAGCAACGATCTTATTACAGTACTGAAATCCTTCTTCCGCTAGTACACAGTCGACTTGCCAAACGTGGACGCCTGTCGAATCAGCAATACCGAGTAAGTTTGAGTTTGTTCGCTTACCAATACGTTATCGCGCTAGACAAAGCGGTAGCAAGTTTAAACAAGCATGAGAACAACTCCGTAACGGAAGATGAAGTGGACGAAGTTATCGAGCTCACGCTTGAGATCTTAAAGCGCTTGCGGCGTTCTATTCCTTATGAAGAGAACTTAAAACGCTACTACGTTAACATCGATAACTATCTGTCTTGGTATACCGAGCAAAAGTTCCTGTCACTGGTGGCTCATCTCCCACGTGAAGGCGACTATGGCACGATCAAGAAGCGCCTGATCACGCTATGTGAGAAAGAGCAAGCCCATCGTAAACTCAACAAATACAACTCATCAAGAGTCGTTGAAGACGTTACTCGCCTATCTAACAAAATGCGCTTGCTAAGGCGATTGATTGAACACCCTATCGTGCTTCGTGAAGAAACCATATCGATGGGTAACAACATTAAGCGCGCTATCAAAGGTATTGCAACCGGTTTAGTGATGGTTGTCGTGACCTCGACAGTGATTCTCGCTCGCGATTATCTGGGGGAAATTTCTGCCTCATTCATTATCGCGATGTCTTTTATTTACGCTTTACGAGAAATCTTTAAAGATGATTTACGCGATGCCATGTGGCGATGGATCCGTAAAGGCAAGCCAAAATGGCGTAAGAAGTATGTTGATCCAACGACGAAAAAAGTGGTTGGCAAAAAATTGGAGTGGCTCGATTATCGTACCTTAAGTAGCTTGCCGGATAAGATTCAAAGAATACGGAAAAAGCGCGTCGTGCAACGTGAAGAGCAGATTCTTCATTATCACGAGAAAACCGAAATGGCGACCTCTCTTTTCTTGAGTGGTTACGAACAAACGAGAGAAACATTGAACATCAGTTTACGCCCTATCATCCGCTTGATGGATAAAAGCTCAAACCGAGTTTACCGTTTAAATGAAGGTCAAGTAACCAAAGAGTCAGTAGAAAAACGTCATTTGCTCAATGTGATTGTCAAAGAGGACAACCACACCGATGAGCCTGTTTATTACCGCTGGAAAGTGGTCTTAAATCGCTCCAAAATCGTCTCTATCGAGAAGATTGAACTCAATTAAGCCAACGCCTTTAAACAAACGAGCCACAAACCACTAGGCAGCCTCTTTTCTTTGTTGGGCTGCTTTTTTTATCGAAAGAGTAAGCGAGAATTCAGCCATTGGCTCGTCACCATGTAAGTTAGGACACAGCGCGACAATTTTTACGTCACGATTTACTCGTTCACCCGTTGCCAAGGTGTGCTCGAGCATCTCATCAATGACATGACCATCATTGCAAACAAAGTGCACATCGGCTTCCGGGCGCTTTAAAAACTCGGCTTTCACACCTTTAAATGCTAGCGAGATCGCTTCTCCCTTTTCTTGCGCTTTACTCATAGCAAGAAAACCACCAGCAACATCAGCGCCAACGGCTAAAGCGCCGAAATACATGCTATTCAGGTGGTTCTTCGTCCTTCTGCGCAATGGGATACGAACCTCAACATGCTTGCTATCTATCGCAATGATTTTAGGGTGGCAAAGCCAAATCAGCGGCACTTTTGAAAAGCCAAACAGATTTAGATACAAATTCGCACGACGTAGAGCTGATAACATTTTGGTCTCCTTACCAATCTAGTCAGACCAGTTAATCAACGAAAGAAATAGATGTCAAAGAAATGTTAACAAAAGTCGATCTCACGAGTTATTTAACCTTCAGGAAGTGACGGCGTCACCCGTGAGGTATGAAGTTTATCGCAGTTACTTAGGTTACCTTACAGCGAGATAGATAAAATGGTTATAAATTCAAATGTATATATATTGATTTAATGATCAAGTTTTGTCATTTATACATAAGTCATTTAAATGAATACCTACACCTTTGTATACAATTCGGTATTTCCTGGCGAAGATTCCCGTGAAACGGTTTATTCCTGCCTGTAATTCCGTTATCTTTACCCCTTCGCAATAGAGAATAAAGCTATAACATGCCTATAAAAACAGATGAATTGAGAACCCAACCTTTGGGTCCAATGCCTACCCCAGCAGAGCTAGGTAGTGTACATCCTATTACGGATGACGTTGCAGACCGTATCGCTCAATCTCGTCGTCAGATTGAAAACATTTTATCGGGTGAAGACGATCGCCTTCTTGCGATTGTAGGTCCGTGTTCTGTTCACGACACTGAAGCTGCCATTGATTACGCCACTCGCCTGAGTGAAATCCAAGACAAGTACAAAGACGAACTGTTTATCGTGATGCGTACTTACTTTGAAAAGCCTCGTACAGTAGTTGGTTGGAAAGGTTTGATTACGGACCCTAACCTAGATGGTTCTTACGCACTTGAAGCTGGTCTTCATAAAGCTCGTAAACTACTACTGGATATCAACAAGCTTGGTCTTGCGACTGCTACTGAGTTTCTTGATATGATCACTGGCCAATACATCGCGGATTTGATCACTTGGGGCGCGATTGGTGCTCGCACAACGGAATCACAAATTCACCGTGAAATGGCGTCGGCACTATCTTGCCCAGTTGGTTTCAAAAATGGCACAAATGGCAACGTAAAAATTGCAATTGATGCAATTCGCGCATCGAAAGCATCGCATTACTTCTACTCGCCAGATAAGAACGGTCGAATGACGGTTTACCGCACAAGTGGCAACCCTTACGGTCATATTATTCTGCGCGGTGGAGAAAAAGGCCCTAACTTTGATGAAGCATCAGTCAAACAAGCATGTGATGCTTTAGCTGAGTTTGGATTGCCACAACGTTTGGTTGTGGATTTCAGCCATGCAAACTGTCAGAAGCAACACAGAAAACAAATCGACGTAGCTCAAGACATTTGTAACCAAATTAAGTCAGGCAGCACTCGTATTGCGGGTATCATGGCTGAAAGCTTTATTCTTGAAGGCAATCAGCCAATGACTGACATCAATAACCTAACGTATGGTCAGTCTATTACAGATCCATGCCTAGGTTGGGAAGACACTGCTACAATGCTAAATATGCTGGCAAGCGCTGTTAAGTCCCGAAAGTCCCTATAACAAAATAATCAAGGAATCTTCATGCCATCGTTTGATATTGTTTCTGAAATCGATACGGTTGAACTACGTAACGCCGTTGATAATGCTAACCGTGAATTGTCTACTCGTTTCGATTTCCGCAACGTAAATGCGAGCTTTGAGCTAGTAGAAGAAAACGTAAAAATGTCTGCGGAAGGTGACTTCCAACTTAAGCAAATGCGCGACATTTTACGCGGCCACTTAGCGAAGCGTAACATTGACGCGAACGCAATGGATGCACAAGACCCAGACGTTACTGGTAAAAACTGGCACCAAACTCTGCTTTTCCGCCAAGGTATTGATACTCCAACGGCGAAAAAAGTAGTGAAACTTATCAAAGACGCAAAGTTAAAAGTACAAGCTTCTATTCAAGGCGACAAAGTACGTGTTACTGGTAAGAAACGCGACGACCTGCAAGCGACAATGGCAGCGATTCGTGAAGCAGAGATGGGTATCCCATTCCAGTTTAACAACTTCCGTGATTAATCAATCTGAGAAGTAAATAAAAACGCCAGCGCATAACCGGCTGGCGTTTTTTATTGGCTTTAGTGTAACGAACTACGTATCCACTTTAGCATTTGGCATTGCTAGATAACTAAGTCCTGCCCTTGCAACAATACGAATTCGCTCGTTCCTTGTGGTATGAACACGCAAATACGAAGCTTTTCAGCTTTAGCCTTGGCCAGCATATCCGAAAGCTCAGCAGCGCTCGAGAAAGCTTCTCTTTCTGCATCTCTTCGTATTAGTTCTAACACATTCGCTTCACATCGAGTTGAGTACAGAGCCAGCTCCGCTTGTTGCATATAGCGTACGGCTTTTATTGGCAACATCTCAACATCTTTCCCAACATGTATCCAAGTACAACTTCCCTTTTCATCTAAAGGTGTTGCCATGGTCGCTTGGTAAATTGCTTCTAACTCACGATTATCTCGCGCGTTTTCCACCTCGGGATTCGAGAAAAATTGCTCCCAAAACTTGCGGCGTAAATCGACGCTAGGCAGTGCCTCTTTAATTGAGTTTCGCTTTGAGTTAGCAAAATCCGCCATCAACCCCATGTTTTGTGGCAGTATCGATTCAAGTTTTTCACGGATGTTTCGAATTAAAACTGGCGAAGCTCCACCACTAGAGATAGCGATTTGGATGCGGCCACGATTAATCATAGACGGCGTGATGAAATCACAATAAGGCTTATCATCCACAACGTTAACCAAGATGCCTAGCTCTTTGGCATCTTTGTACACTTGGTGATTTAGCTCAGGATTGTCTGTCGTCGCCCACACTTGAACAAAGCTTTTAGTGACAATGTCACTCGAATAGAAACGTTGTACCCAGCGCAGTTGATGCTCAGAAGCAAGCTTAGACAGAAAATCAACCAACGTCGGAGAAACGATAGTCACATCCGCCCCAGCCTTTAGCAACGCTTCCACCTTTCGGCTTGCCACCTCACCGCCACCCACGACGAGAACGGGTTTATTAATTAAATCTAAGAACAGAGGAAAATATCGCATTTCAATCCATGATTACTCTAATTAGCTGTTGTAGACCATGCTACCAAAAATGGGGCAAGCTCATCACCCTGTTTCGGTATCACAAATAATTTTTGTTTGAATTTTTACTGAACTTCACCTTGCTCAGCTAATGACAGTTTTAATAACAACTTTTTATTCTTTTGTATTGTTCACTCTTCTATTGATTGTTCTGATGCACCAAATTGTCCATGAATTGCACTATTTACAAACAATTAACATTTCGTCATTCTAAATCTCAAGGCACTTTGTAAGTTCTCTCAAAACTTCATTTAAATTATATATTTGAGAATTAACAGATCCTTTCCTACGCTTATAACTGGTTGATCTATCGAATGCCGTTTCTTCGAAAATCAATCACGTAGGACGATAACTCTAACGAATTGGACACGTTATTTCAGGTCACTCCTGATTAAACATGGATCATACAGGAAGGATACAAATGGCAAATAAACTCACAGTTCTTGCTTCCGTCGTAGCGGCTTCTACTGCGATGATGGCAACATCAGCTCAAGCAGCAGACACTACTCTGGACAAAGTCACAAAACAAGGCTTTCTTACTTGTGGCGTAAGTACCGGTCTACCTGGTTTCTCTAACCCTAACTCAAAAGGCGAATGGGAAGGTATCGACGTAGAATATTGCCAAGCACTGGCTGCAGCCGTTCTTGGGGATAAAACGAAAGTTAAATATGTACCCCTAACCGCAAAAGAACGTTTCACTGCGCTTCAATCTGGTGAGATTGATGTGCTTTCCCGTAACACGACCTGGACTCTCCACCGTGACACAGCTCTGGGCCTAAACTTCGTAGGTGTGAACTACTACGACGGTCAAGGTTTTATGGTGAAGAAGGAACTTGGTATATCAAGTGCTAAAGAGCTTGATGGTGCGTCGGTATGTGTTCAATCAGGTACAACAACCGAGCTAAACCTTGCAGATTATTTCCGCAACCAAGGCATGGCGTACAAACCAGTGGTATTCGACACAGCGGCGCAAACTTCGAAAGGTTTTGATGCGGGACGCTGTGACGTATTAACAACTGACCAATCTGGCCTTTATGCACTACGTTTGAATTTGAAAGATCCGTCCTCTGCGACCGTTCTTCCAGAAATCATCTCTAAAGAGCCACTAGGTCCAGTCGTTCGTCAAGGCGATGATCAATGGTTTAACATCGCTAAGTGGACATTGTCTGCGATGATTAACGCTGAAGAATACGGTATTAGTTCGAAGAATGCGGATGAAATGCTGAAGTCAACAGATCCAAACATCAAACGTATCCTCGGTGTTGATGGCCCTAAAGGCAAAGGGTTGGGTATCCGTGACGATTGGGGCTACCAGGTTATCAAACAAGTTGGTAACTATGGTGAAAGCTTCGAACGTACAGTCGGTACTGGTTCGCCATTAGAAATCTCTCGTGGCGTTAATGCGCTATGGAATGCAGGCGGCTTTATGTACGCGCCACCAATCCGATAGAAAGAGTTAATCAGGGCGGTTCATGCCGCCCTTTTTCTTGATTATATCTCACTGTATGAGTAAGGATCGCTCATTGGATGGCGAAAAGCGCTCGCTTTGTGGAACGGCTTTAAAGGTTCGTAAGCCGCTAGACATGAGAGCGTTATTCTTTAGCCAGCAAGGACGAAACTTCGTTATACAGGCCGATATCTATAACTAAGGTTTGAGGTTATCGCTGTATGAAACCGACACAAGATGCATCGCCAAGTACGATGTCCAAACCAAGCGGAAGCAAGAGCCTGATTTATAATCCTGCCTTTCGTTCTGCTATTTTCCAGATCATTGCCATTGCTGCACTGGTATTTTTCTTTTACACGATTGTAAACAACGCTCTCAATAACTTAGATGCTCGTGGTATTGCAACGGGCTTCGGTTTTCTGAATCAAGAAGCCGGGTTTGGTATTGGGTTAACATTAATTGAATACGATGAAACGTACTCTTACGGTAGAACATTTATCATCGGCCTTCTTAATACGGCGTTAGTCTCTGTATTAGGTATTATTCTGGCTACTGTGATTGGCTTTACCGTGGGGGTTGCCCGCCTTTCTTCTAACTGGTTAGTTAGTCGTTTAGCGGCAGTTTATATCGAAACTTTCCGAAATATCCCCCTTCTTCTGCAAATATTCTTCTGGTATTTCGCTGTTCTTCAAGCATTACCCTCACCACGCCAAAGCTTAAGTCTTGGTGAAGCTATTTTCCTGAACGTTCGTGGCTTATATTTCCCTGCACCGACTATGGAACCTGGCAGTAGCTACGTTATTGCCGCGTTAATCTTCGGGGTAATCGCAAGCTTATTAATTAATGTATGGGCGAATAATAAGCAACGTCTCACTGGGCAACAAACCCCAATGGGAAGAATAGTTTTGGGTTTAGTTGTTGGCCTTCCATTGGTTGTGTACTTCCTTGCTGGTATGCCAATTTCACTGAATTATCCTGAACTAAAAGGGTTTAACTTCCGAGGTGGTATTAGCATTATTCCTGAATTGGCTGCGCTACTTTTGGCATTGAGTGTTTATACAGCTTCTTTCATTGCTGAGATTGTGCGCTCTGGTATTAATGCGGTTAGCCATGGTCAAACCGAAGCAGCGATGTCGCTAGGCTTACCACGCTCGAAAACTTTAAAGCTTGTTGTCATTCCTCAAGCGTTACGAATTATTATTCCACCTTTAACCAGTCAATATCTCAACCTCACCAAAAACTCATCGTTAGCGATGGCGATTGGTTACCCAGATCTTGTCTCTGTGTTTGCTGGTACTACCCTGAACCAAACGGGACAAGCGATTGAGATCATTGCGATGACGATGGGCGTGTACTTGACATTAAGTCTGATTACGTCTGCATTAATGAACTTGTATAACCGTAAAGTCGCGCTGGTGGAGAGATAATATGAGTACTCATCAATTTCAACCGGATCTCCCGCCACCCGCCAATACTGTAGGCTTCGTTGGTTGGATGCGGAAAAATCTATTTAATGGCCCTATCAATTCCATTGTTACTGTCATTCTTGCGTATATTGTCGTAACTGCAATATGGTATATCGTGGATTGGGCGTTTATTAACGCAGACTGGATTGGCTCAACGCGTGACGACTGTAGCCGAGATGGTGCTTGCTGGGTATTTATCAGCGTGCGCTGGGAGCAGTTCATGTATGGTTTTTATCCAGAGTCCGAACTATGGCGCCCTCGCCTTTTCTATATCACATTGGCCATGTTTACTGTTTTACTCGCGTATGAGAAGACACCGAAACGGATGTGGATTTGGCTTTTCTTCGTAAACATCTACCCATTCATCATCGCTGGGCTGTTGTACGGGGGTGTCTTTGGACTAGAAGTGGTCGATACACACAAATGGGGTGGATTACTCGTTACGCTCATTATTGCGTTAGTTGGTATCGTAGTTTCACTGCCAATTGGTGTGGTACTTGCGCTTGGTAGACGTTCAGAGATGCCGATCATTCGCAGCATTTGTACCGTCTACATTGAAGTTTGGCGTGGCGTTCCGCTGATTACGGTTTTGTTCATGGCTTCGGTTATGCTTCCATTATTTATGTCTGAAGGTTCAGAGACAGATAAACTGATTCGCGCCCTTATCGGTGTGGTTATGTTTGCCTCCGCTTACATGGCAGAAGTGGTACGCGGTGGTCTACAAGCCATTCCGAAAGGTCAATATGAAGCCGCTGATGCGCTTGGGTTAAGTTACTGGAAAAAGACTGGGCTGATTATCTTGCCACAGGCGCTAAAGATTACTATTCCTTCTATCGTGAACACCTTCATCGGTTTGTTTAAAGACACCAGTTTGGTACTCATCATTGGTATGTTTGACGTACTCGGTATAGGGCAAGCAGCAAACACCGACCCTGAATGGTTAGGTTTTGCTACAGAAAGTTATGTATTTGTCGCGTTAGTGTTTTGGGTATTTTGTTTTGGCATGTCGCGCTATTCGATATGGCTTGAAAACAAACTTCATACCGGTCACAAACGATAACTCATCAAGATCAAGGACGTATTATGACGCAACAACAAGATTACATGATCCAATTGAAGGACATGAATAAATGGTATGGTGAGTTTCACGTACTAAAAAATATTAACCTCGACGTTAAGCGCGGGGAGAAAATCGTTATCTGTGGCCCATCTGGGTCGGGAAAATCAACGATGATTCGCTGTATTAACCGCCTTGAAGAGCACCAAGCAGGCAGCATTTACGTCTCTGGTACGGAATTAACTGAAGACTTAAAGAACATTGAAGCAGTACGCCGAGAAGTGGGCATGTGCTTTCAACACTTTAATCTCTTCCCTCATTTAACCGTACTGGAAAACTGTACGCTCGCGCCTATCTGGGTGAAGAAGATGCCAAAAGATGAGGCAGAAGCAGTTGCGATGAAATATCTGGAACGTGTTAAAATTCCAGACCAAGCGGAGAAGTATCCCGGTCAGCTGTCTGGTGGTCAGCAACAACGCGTGGCGATTGCTCGCTCTTTGTGTATGAACCCTAAAGTCATGCTTTTTGATGAGCCAACATCTGCACTCGACCCGGAAATGGTTCGCGAAGTACTGGATGTAATGGTCGAACTCGCCGAGGAAGGCATGACTATGCTTTGTGTGACACATGAAATGGGCTTTGCTAAAGAAGTTGCCGATCGTGTGATATTCATGGACGCAGGAGAGATCATCGAAGAAAACAACCCTGTTGATTTCTTCGAAAATCCTCAATCGGATAGGACCCAAAATTTCCTAGCGCAAATCTTACACCACTAAGATTTAGCCGAATCGACATAAAAAAGCACTGGTTTCTATGAAGCCAGTGCTTTTTGTTACTAAATTCAAAAATCTGTGTAAGAATCAACATAGCTATGCTAGGCAGTAATATTGTGTTACAAGTTGCCAAATACATAACATCTTATTTCTATTATTATTTTATCTAAGTTACGTATGGTTAGGGCTTGATTTTTTGAACTTTCAATCCCATAAATGTACTTAAAAGAAAGTCTCTTATCGAGGAAGATTATGAACAGTCCAATGTTTACCCGCACTTCAACTCAAGAAAGTGCTCTACAAACGAACAAAGTATTGCGTAATACTTACGCTCTACTTTCAATGACACTTTTATGGTCGGCAGTCGTTGCTGGCGTTGCAATGGCATTTAACCTTCCACATCCAGGTATCATCCTAATGCTGGTTGGTTTCTACGGCCTATTATTCTTAACAGAAAAAAACCGTAACAACAGTCTTGGCCTTGTGTTTACGTTCCTATTTACTGGCTTCTTAGGTTACACCGTTGGCCCTATTCTAAACATGTACATCGGTGCCGGCATGGGCGATATCGTATTAACCGCACTCGGTGGTACGGCACTATCTTTCATGGCAGCATCGGCATACGCACTAACAACGAAACGTGACCTATCGATGATGGGTGGCTTAATGCTATCACTATTTGTTGTGCTGGTTGTGGGCATGATTGCAAGCTTCTTTATTCAATCAACCCTTTTACACTTGGCGTTGAGCAGCTTGTTTATCATTTTCTCTACTATGGCGATCCTGATGACAACACAAGGCATTATTCGTGGCGGTGAAACAAACTATATCTCTGCGACAGTAACTTTGTATGTATCAATCTACAACATCTTCATCAGCCTACTAAGCATTCTAGGCATCATGAACGACGATTAATCGTTTCTCGTTAAGTAGAATCAAAAAGCCCGAAGGTAATTCCTTCGGGCTTTTTCTTTGTGTGCAATTCAGTGTATTACGCCTGCTCTACTGACAACTCGATAACTTCGTCAGCTTCTGGATTTTCTCTAAAGCGTCTCACTTTGATCGTTTCCTCTCCTAACATGATTTGCTTGGCGATTCGGTGCATACCGTCAAAAACACGATAGTCACTGGTTAAGATTACCGGATACGACAAATCAGCATTGTTGATTCGTTGGCAATGTTTTGCAATTTCACGGCAGGTTGGCTGTGGCCCTTCATGACTAAACCAAGTCACTTCATTTGGGCCTTTGATATCATCAATCGAAATTTCTTCTACAGGTAAGGATTCTGCAAGTTGCCAAATACGCTCGATGGACCAAGTGGATTTTACATTGTCATTAATCTCAATGTAACGTTGTTTCGACATGACTAACTCCTTGTCATCATTGTTGTTTCTAACCTGAATACAGGCTTTTATTAATCCAATGAGAATATCGGTCTATGAAAACAAACACAACGTTTAAGCTATTCATTCACCCATAAAATCCCATAATCAGACAAGTAGCCAAGAAAAAACCAAAACAAAAACGAATAAGCCTGGGTATCCATGCAATTTCGTTGGTACTCACCCCGTAAAATTTCTAACAAACTGAATAGTTTCCTATTTATTTGAATAAAAGAGCATTTATATCAAAGTGCCTAGCTCTGTCAAAAAGCACTCACCATTTTGTACGCTTTTGCTTCGCTCGATACGACTTCGAGATTCTTTTGTTGAGAACATTCTCGGCTGTCGCTAATCTATAAACATCCATGTTTACTTAACGGATAAAACGTTATGTTCGTTTACAACGGCAAAGAAATTGAAACGGATGCTCAAGGCTACTTATTGGATCATACTCAATGGGAAGAAGGTATGATTGAGCTTTTAGCAAAAGAAGAAGACATCGAGCTTACGGATGCTCATTTGGAAGTTGTGCATTTTGTGCGAGACTTTTATGAAGAGTTTAATACCTCCCCTGCAGTGCGTATGCTTGTGAAAGCGATGGAAAAAGCGCACGGCCCGGAAAAAGGTAACAGTAAGTATCTATTCAAGCTGTTTAAAAAGGGACCAGCCAAACAAGCAACCAAATTAGCCGGCCTACCAAAGCCAGCTAAATGCTTGTAGATTCATAAAATTTTAAAACCGCGTAACGGCTTATACGACGCAGGCTCCTGCATCACTTGCTCTACTGTTGCCGTTCGCGGTCCTTCTTGTAACCATTCCGAAAACGCAACTATTTGCGCGTCTGTTCCACACGCCATCACTTCAACATCACCATTGTTTAGGTTCTTCGCATAACCTGTTAACCCTAGCTTCAATCCTTGATGGGAAGTATGGTAACGAAAGCCGACGCCTTGAACGTGACCTTTTACTATAAATCTCTCACACTTTACGTTCATCTTTGTACCGCTTCTTTTTACTGAGTGATATATTCTTTTCGTCTATTCACCCCACTAAGGATAGTGGGTTTTTGCACGGTTATTATAATTATGAAAGAAATTCCATTCCGCTGGATTGATAAGTATCTCATTCACTTAAAGATTCAAGAAAAGTTCTATTTGCTCTTCGTTCTCCCTCTTCTTGCTTTAGTCATTCTCACTCTCGTCCTTAATAGCGCGGCTAATACACTGATCTCAAGTATGTACCAAGAAGAGCTCATGCTTATGAAAGGTCTGATAGAGGCAGGCAACCTTTCTCAATCTCAAGTAGCAAGCCTCATAGCGGGTTCAGAAACCGTTTCTATTGGCTCTGGTTCGCAATCCGTGTCTGTTTTAAATGGTGCGTACAGTTTGGTTGCGAACCATGAACTTTCTTTATGGACTGCCCTATCAACGACTCAAGTAAGCATCATCTGTGTGAGCTTGTTTATTCTCGCTCTTGGCGTTTACTACATCATGACGTTTATTGGCGGCGCGATGTTCACGATGAACAAAGCCTTAAACACTCTTGCTGGTGGCGACCTAACTGCGAGAATGAACTTCTTCCCTGTTCGCGACGAGTTTAGTGAAATTGCTATTACGATAGACAAAGTTGCAGAACGAGAGCAACAAATGGTGCTGTCGATTCAAGAGTCTGTGGCGTTAATGCAACAAATTAGCTCAGACCTGAATCAATCGATTCATCACAGTTCAGATATTTCAGCGACTCAGCAGGAACACCTCAACTCTCTTGCGAGTGCAACTGAACAGATGGCATCAACGATTCGAGAAGTCGCGACACTAGCTCACGATTCAAGCACGCAAACCGATGATGCACGTAACGTGGCTCAGTCTGGACAAGTGAAAGTTGAGAATACGCTTCACTCGATTTCGAACCTTTCTAATGAGATTCAATCTGCGTCTCAAGCCGTTGCCGAGTTAGATACCAATGCAGCACAAATTGATGAAGTAGTGACAACAATCAATGGGATCTCCGAGCAAACCAACCTACTTGCTCTGAACGCGGCTATTGAAGCTGCACGTGCTGGAGAACAAGGTCGTGGATTTGCGGTCGTTGCGGATGAGGTTCGCGCTCTTGCGGGACGCACTCAGCAAGCGACAGTTGAAATCCAAACGATGATTGAATCATTACAGCGTAACAGCCAGTCGCTTACTAAGCTGATGGAAGTGACAGTTAATAATGCAAATGAGGGACAAAACCTCATGACGGAAGTGAATCACGAAATCGGCTCTTTGGCAGATAAAAATCAAACTATCTCCGACAGTAGCATTCAAATTGCAACAGCAGCTGAAGAGCAAGGTGTAGTCGCGGACAATATCGCCTCAAGCGTTGAAGAAATTCGAGTTCAAGCAGATAACGTGTGCAATATGATAAGCACGACTTCACAAAACGTAGATCAACTGCGTAAGCAAAGCGACACAATGGAAGCACTACTTACTGGACTTAAAGCATAGCAACGGAATCTATTACAGCAAATTCAATAAAAGGGTCACTTTAGTGACCTTTTTTGTATTTAAAAGTCACTACAATGTACTGGATTGCCGAGGGATATTGCTTTTACCATTTACATCCCGGACAATACGCCCCTTTCAAAATTCAACAAGAGCTAATGAAATGACAGCTGCTATCTATTTGGTTAAAGGTCGTGAGAAATCGGTCAAGCGCAAGCACCCTTGGATCTTCTCTCGAGGCATCAACAAAGTTGAGGGCGAACCTGCTCTTGGCGAAACGGTTGATGTATTCACTCACGACGGTAAATGGCTAGCTAAGGCGGCATATTCGCCAGCTTCACAAATTCGTGCTCGTATTTGGAGTTTTGATAAAGAAGAAATCGACACCGCGTTTTTCGTTAAACGACTTAAAGACGCACAACTTCTTCGTGAAGACATTATCAAACGTGATGGCCTTACGGGTTATCGCCTTATCGCAGCAGAGTCTGACGGCTTACCTGGCGTTACGATCGACCGTTACCAAAATTTCTTTGTGTGCCAACTTCTCAGTGCTGGCGCAGAACACAATAAGCAGGCTATTGTTGACGCTCTGGTTGAGTGCTTCCCTGATTGTAATGTGTACGAGCGCTCTGACGTGGCCGTTCGTAAAAAAGAAGGTTTAAAAGAGATCACGGGCGTCTTGCACGGCGAAGAGCCACCTAAATCAGTCGTCATCGAAGAAAATGGCGTAAAGATTAGTGTAGATATCGTTGGCGGACACAAAACAGGTTTCTACCTAGATCAACGTGATAGTCGCCAGCAAGCGATGAAATATATGAAAGGCAAAGAAGTTCTTAACTGCTTCTCTTACACAGGTGGCTTCGGACTTTACGCTCTAAAAGGTGATGCAAAGCGTGTGATTAACGCTGACGTGTCGCAACCTGCTTTAGATACCGCAAAATTCAACGCAGAACTAAACGAGTTTGATATTTCGAAGAAGCGTGCCGTGTTCCTAAATGCAGACGTGTTTAAGCTACTTCGTGAGTATCGTGATCAAGGAACTCAGTTCGATGTGGTTATTATGGACCCACCGAAGTTCGCAGAGAGCAAAGCACAACTAAACGGCGCATGTCGTGGTTACAAAGACATCAACATGCTTGCAATGCAAATTCTAAAACCGGGCGGCACGCTACTGACCTACTCGTGCTCTGGCTTGATGGATCAAGTTCTGTTCCAGAAAATCATCGCTGATGCAGCCGTAGACGCTAACCGCCAAGTAAAGTTTGTGGAGCGCTTTGAACAAGCCGCTGACCACCCAACCGATACAGCATATCCAGAAGGTTTCTACTTAAAAGGTTTTGCATGTAAAGTGCTTTAGGCTACGAATAAGTAAGACAAAGCAGAAGAAAAGGGCCTACTGGCCCTTTTTCATTATGGCTCTAAGTTAACCTTAGTTAGTGCGGATAACACATCTCTCTCAAAGTCCGCATTTCCCACGATTAAATCACTAAACTCTGTCGCCCCGTTTTCTATTACGATAGTTTGAATTGAGTTTCCATCGTTATGGGTTATTTCTAGAGATAAGTCATCGCCATCAATGTTCAAGTCAATACTATTGAGAAGTTCTTCTATCGTATTGTGCCCTGCATCTTCAACGACTTCACTCAGATCTAAGGTGTCCAAATCTCTCTCAAAACCTCTAATTAGATCTGTTCCTGTATCCAAGGAGTCGTTGACCCATTTAAAGACATCTGCCTCGTTATCATTACCGATCAAGATGTCATGACTTACGTCCACTTCAGCTTCAATAATATTTGCAGAGCCATTACTTGAAGCATTTACTCCTCCGTTTTCATCAATAACGAATTGCAGGGTGTTCTCACTTTGATCACCATCGTTATCCGTCAATACATAATCGAAGTCTAACGTTTCAACTGTATCACCCACCGCACCATAAAATGCATACGCACCATCGTTTAAGTCGATTTCCAGAGTATGTTTGCTGTCGATATAGATAGTAAGCTGCATCGTTGTGTCGTCAAATGCATGCGAAATACCATCGTTATTGTCAGTTACTATTAGGTCTGTACCATCAAACGAATAAGTGACACCGTCATGTTCTATTTCGCTAATATAACCACCATCTGCCCCAATACCTGTATCTGGAGAAGTGGTATACATCAAGTTCCCCCCAACAGGTTGAATCACTGACTGCAACATAACCGGAGGTAATTGAGTTACGTCAGGAACCACAACACCATCAAGGTCTTGATTCAAAAAGCCATCATATGCTACGCGATCTAATTGCTCCGGCATAAGATTAACGCCCATACCATACGCTAGGGCTGTTATCTGATTATCAGGATCGGTTAGGTGATCAATCCAACTCTGCTCGCGAGCGTCGTTTATAAATGATGACGCAGGGTTTGGCTGACCATCTGACAAGAAGTAACTAACATTCGACGCACTGGTTAACTTACCTACATCATCCCATGACTGTTTTGCTTCATTTAGCGCGTTGTTATAGTTAGTCGCGCCACCCGCAGTTAGCGTCTCAATATACGCTTTGGCCTCCTCGACCGTCAGCCACGTCGCAGCACCTATAGCGTAAGTGGATGCTGTACTGCTATAAGTAATAATTTGAACTCGCGTTTGACCGATAGACTCATATTGATTCAATAACTGAGTTGCCGAATCTTTCATTATCTGCAAGCGATTATCCGTTCGCATAGAACCCGAGACATCCATTATGAGCTGAACGTTGGCACTTTCTTTAGTTTCTGCAACTACATCGTGAATAATAGATGCAGAATCTGGTGAGTCATCTTCCACAATAACGTTGACCGTTGTTGAGTTAGTGAGACCACGAGCATTCGAGACAAGCACAGGCACCTCAATATTTAAGGTGTCTTCTCCAGATGGGTTGGAGTGATCAATCGGACCAAGAAGCTCCGTAGATACCACTCCAGTATCATTGACTGATATTTTGATAACCTCTTCACCGTTCGCTGAACCGATAAGCATTTGGTCGTTATTTGATAACGTCCACGTTACAGAGATCCCGTTACTAGTAAGAGCTGTAGATGGTTCACTGAGCGTAACAGAATCAACGGTTTGACCCAGCGTCAATTGTTCTACATCAGTACTCGAGTCAGTTGTGTCATCAAAGCCGTTTAGAGCAGAGTCATCAGCAATGGCGTTGCTTAAGCCTTCCTCAGAAACGTTTAGTGTTACACCTTCTACAATTGGTGGGGCGTAAGGGTTGACAGAAAAGTACCCCGTTTTACTGTCACCATCATTATCAGTAATCGTGTAGTTAAAATCGATATCCCCATCGCCATAAGGTGAGGTCAGGGGCAAGTATTGGAAGAACTCCCACTTTCCAGTGCTAGGTGTAAGTTGAACTTCGAATGCAAGCTCTCCATCAGCCTCTGCAATCAGCCTATTAGAGTTTTGTGGATCGACGTATATCAACACGTCTTTACCATCTAGAGTCTCTAAACCAGCCTCACCTCCATTTAAGACTATAGAACCAGGGCCATCAGCTCCATATACAGCACCGAGGTTCCCATCCGCACTAGCAATTGGCACGCCAGAGTACGCACCTGTAAAGGTTATTGATTTAACGGTAAAGTCACTGTTGTCTTCAGTATCCGGGCCATTGCCATTACTGGTTGCCTCGAGGATGATTTTATCAAAGCCTCCCTGTTGAACATTGAAATTTGCCGCGTAATCACCACTGCTTGCGTCAGAGCTGAACGATTGCTGAGCAATTAATACACCATCTCTATAAAAAGATGCGATTCCTTTCTCAAGTTCACCACCAAACATTTTCTCAAATTCTATTTCTGCTCCGTAAGCAACTTTATTGCCTAAGTCTATGATTAACTGCTCTGATACACCCTCATTACCCGCGAATCGATAATCGACTTCGTTTTCTAATTGGAAGCCGTTGTTACCAGAACTTTTAACGCCAATCCCTTCTGATGATTGATTGATTTCAGCTGTTCCCAGCATCACAGATTCGTCAGACACAAAACCGTTTGCAGTCACAACAACGTCCCCAAATGTTCGACTGGTTGCATCTGCCTCACTTCCTGCAAAATCTATGCGCCCTGTCAGAACGTTAGGTGCACCAGTAAGCGACACGTCGACGGGTTGAACAACCACAGGCACGTATGGGCAATCATCTTCAACGGCCACATTTAAGCTTTGAGATGTTGTTGTTTGTCCATCACTTACAGAAATCTGTAAATCAAAGTTGATGATGTCTTCCACATCATTAACAGGATGATCAAGTGGCTCAAACAGAGTAATAGTATAGTCCCAAGAGCCTTGACCTGAAGCTGAAGGCTCGCTCAGCACAACAGTAGCAACAACGCTCAGGTGAGCTGTTTTCGCAGTCAGCGTTTGAGTACTGTTGTCCCACGTCCACGATATAGGCTCCCCTCCTGATGTTAGGTTGTTAGGGCCTGCCAATACCACTGAAACATTCGCCGTGTCTGGATCGGCAACTGTGAATGTTCCTGAGAAACTTGCGGAGTTAGTAGTGTCTGAAGGTGATCCTGTATTATCAGGGATACCATTAGCTAAACCTTCTTCCGAAACAACTGCATTCACAACATTTGAAATAGAAGGAGGAGCATCATTATCAATAATCGTTGCCGTACCGGTATCGCTGCCTTGCACCGCCCCAATGCCGGTCACCGTCACACTGAAATCTTCAGGGCCTTCGTACACCGCATCATCAATGGAAGCGATACGCACATCAAACTCAGTTTGCCCTGCTGGCACCGTTACTACGCCATCGTTTGGTACTGCAACCCAACCGCTTCCGGTGTTGTATTCCAAGGTACCTAAGTCACCGGCTTCGGTATCGCCGAGATTAAGACCCAGCTCCACTTGCGTTTCCGCTTCAGACGCGTTCGATAAAGTGACTTTGAAGTTCGCCGTATCCCCCTCATTGATGGTGCCAGCGTCTGAAATAGTCACATTCGGGCGGTCATCATCCGGATCAGGACCTGGACCACTGCCGTCATCCACAATCGTTGCCGTACCGGTATCGCTGCCTTGCACTGCGCCAATGCCAGTCACCGTCACACTGAAATCTTCTGGACCTTCATAAACAGCATCATCAATGGAAGCGATACGCACATCAAACTCGGTTTGCCCCGCTGGCACCGTTACTACGCCATCGTTTGGCACTGCAACCCAACCACTTCCCGTGTTGTATTCTAGGGTGCCTAAATCTCCAACTTCGGTATCGCCGAGATTAAGACCCAACTCCACTTGCGTTTCCGCTCCAGAGGCGTTCGATAAGGTGACTTTGAAGTTCGCTGTCTCACCCTCATTGATGGTGCCAGCATCTGAAATAGTCACATTCGGGCGGTCATCATCCGGATCAGGGCCTGGACCCGTGCCATCGTCCACGATCGTTGCTGTCCCCGTATCACTGCCTTGCACCGCACCAATGCCAGTCACCGTCACACTGAAATCTTCTGGACCTTCATAAACAGCATCATCAATGGAAGCAATACGCACATCAAACTCAGTTTGCCCTGCTGGCACGGTCACCACACCATCGTTTGGCACTGCAACCCAACCGGAGCCTGTGTTGTATTCTAAGGTGCCCAAATCTCCAACTTCGGTATCGCCGAGATTAAGACCCAACTCTACTTGCGTTTCCGCTTCAGACGCGTTCGATAGCGTCACTTTGAAGTTCGCCGTATCCCCCTCATTGATGGTGCCAGCATCGGTAATAGTTACGCTTGGACGGTCATCATCCGGATCAGGGCCTGGACCACTGCCGTCATCCACAATCGTCGCCGTACCTGTATCGCTGCCTTGCACTGCACCAATGCCAGTCACCGTGACACTGAAATCTTCTGGACCTTCATAAACAGCATCATCAATGGCAGCAATACGCACATCAAACTCAGTTTGCCCTGCTGGCACGGTCACCACACCATCGTTTGGCACTGCAACCCAACCGGAGCCTGTGTTGTATTCTAAGGTACCTAAGTCACCGGCTTCGGTATCGCCGAGATTAAGACCCAGTTCCACCTGCGTTTCCGCTTCAGACGCGTTCGATAAGGTGACTTTGAAGTTCGCTGTCTCACCTTCATTAATGGTGCCAGCATCTGTAATAGTCGCGCTTGGGCGGTCATCATCGGGATCAGGTCCTGGACCACTGCCGTCATCCACTATCGTTGCCGTACCGGTATCGCTGCCTTGCACTGCACCAATGCCGGTTACTGTCACGCTGAAATCTTCAGGGCCTTCATAAACAGCGTCATCAACAGAAGCGATGCGCACATCAAACTCAGTTTGCCCTGCTGGCACCGTTACCACGCCATCGTTTGGCACTGTCACCCAGCCACTTCCGGTGTTGTATTCCAAGGTACCTAAGTCACCGGCTTCGGTGTCACCCAAGTTCAGGCCTAGCTCGACTTGAACAGTGGACTCGGAGGCGTTCGACAACGTCACTTTGAAGTTCGCTGTCTCACCCTCATTGATGGTGCCAGCGTCTGAAATAGTCACATTCGGGCGGTCATCATCCGGATCAGGGCCTGGACCCGTGCCATCGTCCACGATCGTTGCTGTCCCCGTATCACTGCCTTGCACCGCACCAATGCCAGTCACCGTCACACTGAAATCTTCTGGGCCTTCGTACACCGCGTCATCAATGGAAGCAATACGCACATCAAACTCAGTTTGCCCCGCTGGCACCGTTACTACGCCATCGTTTGGCACTGCAACCCAACCGGAGCCTGTGTTGTATTCTAAGGTGCCTAAGTCACCGACTTCGGTATCGCCGAGATTAAGACCCAACTCTACTTGCGTTTCCGCTTCAGACGCGTTCGATAGCGTCACTTTGAAGTTCGCCGTATCACCCTCATTAATGGTGCCAGCATCGGTAATAGTCACGCTTGGACGGTCATCATCCGGATCGGGACCCGGACCCGTACCATCATCCACTATCGTTGCCGTACCCGTATCGCTGCCTTGCACCGCCCCAATGCCAGTCACCGTCACACTGAAATCTTCTGGGCCTTCATAAACAGCATCATCAATGGCAGCGATGCGCACATCAAACTCGGTTTGCCCTGCTGGCACCGTTACTACACCATCGTTTGGCACTGTCACCCAGCCACTTCCGGTGTTGTATTCCAAGGTACCTAAGTCACCGGCTTCGGTGTCACCCAAGTTCAGGCCTAGCTCGACTTGAACAGTGGACTCGGAGGCGTTCGACAACGTCACTTTGAAGTTCGCTGTCTCACCCTCATTGATGGTGCCAGCGTCTGAAATAGTCACATTCGGGCGGTCATCATCCGGATCAGGGCCTGGACCCGTGCCATCGTCCACGATCGTTGCTGTCCCCGTATCACTGCCTTGCACCGCACCAATGCCAGTCACCGTCACACTGAAATCTTCTGGGCCTTCATAAACGGCGTCATCAATGGCAGCGATACGCACATCAAACTCAGTTTGCCCCGCTGGCACCGTTACCACACCATCGTTTGGCACTGCAACCCAACCGGAGCCTGTGTTGTATTCTAAGGTGCCTAAGTCTCCAACTTCGGTGTCACCTAAGTTCAGGCCTAGCTCGACTTGAACTGTAGACTCGGCGGCGTTCGACAACGTCACTTTGAAGTTCGCTGTCTCACCCTCATTGATGGTGCCAGCGTCTGAAATAGTCACATTCGGGCGGTCATCATCCGGATCAGGGCCTGGACCCGTGCCATCGTCCACGATCGTTGCTGTCCCCGTATCACTGCCTTGCACCGCACCAATGCCAGTCACCGTCACACTGAAATCTTCTGGGCCTTCATAAACGGCGTCATCAATGGCAGCGATACGCACATCAAACTCAGTTTGCCCCGCTGGCACCGTTACCACACCATCGTTTGGCACTGCAACCCAACCGGAGCCTGTGTTGTATTCTAAGGTGCCTAAGTCTCCAACTTCGGTGTCACCTAAGTTCAGGCCTAGCTCGACTTGAACAGTGGACTCGGAGGCATTCGACAGCGTCACTTTGAAGTTGGCTGTCTCACCCTCATTGATGGTGCCAGCGTCTGAAATAGTCACGCTTGGACGGTCATCATCCGGATCGGGACCCGGACCCGTACCATCATCCACTATCGTTGCCGTACCCGTATCGCTGCCTTGCACCGCCCCAATGCCAGTCACCGTCACACTGAAATCTTCTGGGCCTTCATAAACAGCATCATCAATGGCAGCGATGCGCACATCAAACTCGGTTTGCCCTGCTGGCACCGTTACTACACCATCGTTTGGCACTGTCACCCAGCCACTTCCGGTGTTGTATTCCAAGGTACCTAAGTCACCGGCTTCGGTGTCACCCAAGTTCAGGCCTAGCTCGACTTGAACAGTGGACTCGGCGGCGTTCGACAACGTCACTTTGAAGTTCGCTGTCTCACCCTCATTGATGGTGCCAGCATCTGAAATAGTCACATTCGGGCGGTCATCATCCGGATCAGGGCCTGGACCCGTGCCATCGTCCACGATCGTTGCTGTCCCCGTATCACTGCCTTGCACCGCACCAATGCCAGTCACCGTCACACTGAAATCTTCTGGGCCTTCATAAACGGCGTCATCAATGGCAGCGATACGCACATCAAACTCAGTTTGCCCCGCTGGCACCGTTACCACACCATCGTTTGGCACTGCAACCCAACCGGAGCCTGTGTTGTATTCTAAGGTGCCTAAGTCACCGACTTCGGTATCGCCGAGATTAAGACCCAACTCTACTTGCGTTTCCGCTTCAGACGCGTTCGATAGCGTCACTTTGAAGTTCGCCGTATCACCCTCATTAATGGTGCCAGCATCGGTAATAGTCACGCTTGGACGGTCATCATCCGGATCAGGTCCTGGACCCGTGCCGTCATCCACTATCGTTGCCGTACCGGTATCGCTACCTTGCACCGCCCCAATGCCAGTCACCGTCACGCTGAAATCTTCTGGGCCTTCGTACACCGCGTCATCAATGGAAGCAATACGCACATCAAACTCAGTTTGCCCCGCTGGCACCGTTACTACGCCATCGTTTGGCACTGCAACCCAACCGGAGCCTGTGTTGTATTCTAAGGTGCCTAAGTCACCGACTTCGGTATCGCCGAGATTAAGACCCAACTCTACTTGCGTTTCCGCTTCAGACGCGTTCGATAGCGTCACTTTGAAGTTCGCCGTATCACCCTCATTAATGGTGCCAGCATCGGTAATAGTCACGCTTGGACGGTCATCATCCGGATCAGGTCCTGGACCCGTGCCGTCATCCACTATCGTTGCCGTACCGGTATCGCTACCTTGCACCGCCCCAATGCCAGTCACCGTGACACTGAAATCTTCAGGACCTTCATAAACGGCGTCATCAATGGAAGCGATACGCACATCAAACTCAGTTTGCCCCGCTGGCACCGTTACTACACCATCGTTTGGCACTGCAACCCAACCGGAGCCTGTGTTGTATTCTAGGGTGCCTAAATCTCCAACTTCGGTATCGCCGAGATTAAGACCCAACTCCACTTGCGTTTCCGCTTCAGAGGCGTTCGATAAGTTGACTTTGAAGTTCGCTGCCTCTCCCTCATTAATAGTACCAGCGTCTGAAATAGTCACGCTTGGACGGTCATCATCCGGATCAGGGCCCGGACCACTGCCATCATCCACTATCGTTGCCGTACCGGTATCGCTGCCTTGCACCGCCCCAATGCCAGTCACCGTCACGCTGAAATCTTCTGGGCCTTCATAAACAGCGTCATTAATGGAAGCGATACGCACATCAAACTCGGTTTGCCCCGCTGGCACCGTTACTACGCCATCGTTTGGCACTGCAACCCAACCGCTTCCCGTGTTGTATTCTAGGGTGCCCAAATCTCCAACTTCGGTATCGCCTAAGTTCAGGCCTAGCTCGACTTGAACAGTGGACTCGGAGGCATTCGACAGCGTCACTTTGAAGTTCGCTGTCTCACCCTCATTAACCGTACCTGCATCACTCATCGTTACCGCTGGGCGATCATCATCAGGATTTGAGCCAGGTCCACTACCATCATCTAAAATAGTGGCAGTCCCAGTAACAGGTGTGCTTTGTTCTTCTGTCGTGCCAGAGAGCGTAAACGTTTCTGGGCCTTCAAATACAGAGTCGTCAATAGAGTCTATAGAGACCGTAAAGTCACTTTCACCCGGTGGGATCGAAATGGTAAAGGTTCCGCTTTCACCGACTGAAACTTCTTCTGTTGTACCATCAGAAAATGTTATGAGGACACGCTCATTGACGTAGTCACTCCCGTTCTCGTCAGCTGAGCCGCCTGTTGCGGTTCCATCAAGGAGAGAAAGAATGACATCAGTGTTGTCTTCAGTTGTTTGACTTAGAGTAATATCGAATACAACTTGGTCACCTTCGTTGATAGTCGGACTAGATATTTCTTGAACTAAGATAGTCGGTGGTACAGGGCCATTAATTACTCTGAAAAGATCCAACAAAGATAGTGCTTGAGTTGTAGATAGTCCGATTCCATCAATACCGACGGTCTCAAAATTCGTACTAGCCAACAATTCAGCGCCAGTACGATCTATTGCACCAGTATTTTGGGGACTAGAACCACTTTCCTCACCTGCAGCTGGCTCAAAATCCTCACCAAGAGCAGTAGGGTCTTCTCCACTAGCGATAGCCTCGATTAGCGCAGTGACATCATCAGTAACGTTAATTGAACTACCTTGCGGTGTTACCTGTTGTACAATTAATTCTGATGTATCAGAAACTTCCTCAATAATTAATTCACCAGGCTGAGGTAGCTGACCACTTTCAAGACTTCTCAGGTTCCCATCAAGCCCTATAACCACGACATTGCTCATCAATGAACTTAACGCTACTCGATCCATGCTCTTCATCCTTGTATTAGTTTAATTAAAGGCTTGTTACTGCACTAAACACGTCTATAGTTTAGACAAAATATGAATTTTTCGTTTTATTCCAAGAGGATTTAGTTTTTTGAGAGTAATAAGGAAAATAACCGAAGAATTTGCCTTCATTTAAACCAGTTTCCGCTATGCTCTTAAGATAAAAAGGTTTTCTACGAAAAAATCGACCACTTACCAAGCAAGCTTTGCCTCGTATGCTAGAGTTTAGAGAGTAAGATTGTTGTTTTTTATTGAATTAAACATTTAAACATCAACAAGTTGATAATACGCACTAAGAAAATTCATTGTTTGTAACTTCTCGTCTCAAATATGAAACAGAATAAGAGCGACATGATTTTAGGAGAACTAACGTGAGATGGAATCGAGTACATATAGCCAGCTGTTGCTTAATAGTGTCTTCACCAGTTTTCGGTCAAACTCTAGAGCAAGCGGTTGCACAGACGCTACAAAATAACCCCGATATTAAGAGTGCATTTAACGAGTTTATGAGCCAGAAGTACATAAATGAAGCTTCATCAGGTGCTTACCTCCCCTCTGTTGATCTAGATGCTGGAATTGGATATGAAGGATTAGACCCGTCAGATGAAGTTGGTCGAGGAGACACGGATTACACTCGAAAGGAAGCTTCAGTGACACTGACCCAACTAATATGGGATGGTAGCGCTACATTAAATGATATTGATCGAACCGCAGCTGATGCTGAATCTGTTAGATTTCAACTCTTAGCAGATGCTTCAGATAAGGCACTTGAAGTGACTAAAGTGTACTTGGACGCTGTTAAAGCGTATGAAGTCCTAAAGCTTTCAGAAAACAACCTTGCTGTTCATAAAGATATTTACGATGACATTAAAAAACGAGTCAACTCGGGTATCGGCTCTACTGCTGACTTGACGCAGGTAGAAGCACGTTTGGCAAAAGCACACGGAAACTTAGCTGCTGCTCAAAATAACCTGTATGACTCTCACACGATGTTCACTCGTTTAGTCGGTCAAACACCACAAGGGTTAATCTTTCCGAGAGCGGACCAAAACTTTATCCCGTACACGGTTGATGAAGCGGTAGGCTTGGCATTTGAACTTCATCCCGTTATTCAAGTGGCGCTCGCAGACGTAGACTCGGCTAAGTTTCAATACAAACAGTCTAAAGGTGTTAATTACCCAACCATTTCAATTGAAGCTTCGCAAACATGGCGTGACGACGCTGATGGTTTAAAAGGTCGAAGTGATGAGACACTTGCCATGCTGCGTCTACGCTACAACCTATTCAATGGTGGCAGTGATGCAGCGAACTCAGAAAACTTTGCCTACCAGCTAAATAAAGCAAAAGACTTGCGTGAAGGTGCCTATCGCAATGTTGAAGAAGGGTTAAGGCTTTCTTGGAGTGCGCTTGATTTAACATTACAACAAAAAGAGTTTCTATCAGATCATGTAGACTCTGCGTCTGAAACCGTAATTGCTTACGAGAAGCAATATCGCATCGGTAAACGAACACTGCTTGATCTATTGAACACTGAAAACGAGCTCTTTGAGGCGCGTAAAGACTACTTAGATTCTAAATACGCAGAGCAGTACGCCAAATATCGAGTGATGAACGCAACTGGGCAACTGTTGAGTGCATTAAGGGTTGAAATGCCTAAAGAATGGCTAGAAGAAGTGGAGTATTAATTATGAAACACATAGCTTTTATTACACTCTCATTAATGCTCTCCGCATGCAGTTCATCAGATCGTGGTGATGAATATGATTACATAGATACCCCAATTGCCGATCAGTGGGCTGATCATATAGATGATGACTCTGACGGAGTCATTAACGAGCGAGATTTGTGCCCGGGTACACCTTTGGGTGCCGAAATAGACAACGACGGTTGCGGTTCGTACGTTGACTCCTCACAAGAAATGCAAATTCGAGTACTATTTGCGAACGATTCCGATGTGATCAACCCTATCTTTACGCAACAAATTCTTGAACTATCCGACTTTTTGAAAGAGTACCCGAACACGTCTATAGAGATTCAAGGTTATGCTAGTCGCACTGGTACTGCAGAACATAATCTTGACTTATCTAAGCGCCGCGCTGAAAACGTTAGAAAAGAGCTCATGAAGAACGGCATTAGTGGAGATAGAGTTACCATTGTCGGCTATGGAGACACAGTACTTGCGACACAAGGTACAGACCAAGTTAGTCACGCATTGAACCGTCGAGTAACCGCAACAGTGATTGGCCACAAGGGTGAAGTGAAGAAAGAATGGACCGTTTTCACAACACTTCCAAAAAGCTAGCACAACAATAAACAGACCGTAAAAATAAAAGGTCTAGCAAATTGCTAGACCTTTTTGATTTTAAATTTGACTACAGTTTAGCGCTACTACATGTCTTTGTACTGAGCTTCTAAACTCGCAATTAAGCTTTGAGTCACATCATCAACACTTGCACCGTCAAAATGGATGTCCAATGTCGAGCTCCCTTTTGTAATACTCAGGTTTGCCTCAGATCCCCCGTCTGGTGCCACTTCTACATGATACTCTCCGACATCACCAGTATGATCACCTGATTGAAGATCATTAAGAAGCTCTCCAATTTCATCTTTAGATAAGTCGTCAAACAGATCTGAGAAGTCTAGAGCGTCTTCATTTTTATTGAAGTCAGTGACAGTATCAACATCGTTAGTGACTTCACTCCACTTAAAGATGTCGGCCCCTTCTGACCCTGTTAAAGTATCACTACCTAAACCACCAATCAGAATATCATCCCCTTCACCGCCAACGAGTATGTCGTTGCCACCATGACCAAATAGTAAGTCATCACCAGCGCCGCCATATAAATTATCCGATTTATCTCCTTGGTGAGTTTGGTTGAATTCTTCCAAGTTATTTCTAACGTACTCATGTATATCTTCGCCGTCAACGGTAGACACATCCTGACCCGTTTGCTGCGCCACATGTGATTGAATCGCACTTAAGCCTTGTTCATTACCACCAAACTCAATTAAGTCACCTAACAAGATATCGTTACCTTCACCTCCTTGAATAGTGTCTGAACCTTGTTTGAGAGGTACATCTTGACCCAATATCGTTTCAGCAAGCTTAGTAACATCAATATCTGACTCTACCACACCATCAGTGTCATACTGCTTGAGTGTATGTTCATCAACGCCACTCCCAAGACCTATCGCTTCTATAGAGGACAATGCCGCTAGTACTTGATACATGTGTTGAGCTTGTGTCGAGCTATTCCCTTCATCGTAATAACGGATAGAGCCATAATATCTGTCGATATCGCCAAGGATTCTTCCTGTTAGCGGTGAATAAACCTTACCGTAACTATCTATAACGACATCACCTTTGTAGGTAACTGTTTGTCCGTATGAGTAATTGTTTTTACTCGCAATATCTTGCAGGGTAACAAGCTTGCCAGAATTATCGACGTCCAAAATCACTTTCGAGAATTCACTCGGTGCTACACCATAGAGGTATGTTGCTCTATTTGGTTGACCATCCGTAACAAAGTACGTGATATTTTGGCCATTAGGGTTAGGTTGACTGCTGAACCATTCAACGGCCGACTGTAAGCCCGCCTCATAGTTTGTGCCGCCAGAACCCTCATCATCAATTACACGATTCAACTCTTCTACAAACTCTTTTCTTGCTGTAAGAGAACTCAAGTCAACAGAAATCACCGCTGATGCACTTGAAGCAAATTCACTAAGGTGAATATTCACTGTCCCTGGCTTCTCTCCTTGATTTACCGCACTTAACAGCTCATCAAACACATCTAGCACTTCTTGCTTCGCAGTTCCTACCCAGTTACCCATGCTCCCTGAAGTGTCCAGAACAAATGCGATGTTGTAGTCCTGACCTGCAATGATCTCCAATCCTTGAACATCACCAACAATAATATCGTGATCGTCACTACCCGTTATCTGATCATTCCCATGCGATCCCGACTCCAACACATAGTCACGAGCTGTAAGCTCAACGGATTCAGTTGTTGAAGCTGCGTCATTATTTGATCCTTCAACAGACGTAGCAGTAACGCTTAGCGGGAACTCTAAGCTGCCTTCATAATCGAATGGCACTCTGATATCCAGGGAAAGCTTACCATCTGTACCAAGAGTGACAGGGTAATCTCCATTTGAATCTTGCTTAATTGCGACACCATCAACATACACGTCAACACCGTCTGGTAGATCTTGTACAAGAGCAGTCTGCGCTAAATCCTCACTTCCATCGACATCAACTAGATCAACATCCACATCGACCGAAATCCAGCGATCTTGAAGCACTTCATAAGTGCCATCAGGTTTCAAATCAACAATTTTGTCTGCAAAAACAACGCGTTCAATTTCATATAAATGATCACCTCGGTCATCACTACCTGTATGATCGTTTACCGAATCGATAGAACGACTATCTAATAAAATCCAATATGGAACTTTACCTCCATGATCGTCTTTGAAGGTCATTTTGTAGTCATCAAAGTTCCCTGTTAAGTAGACTGTATCTTTACCATCATGCAGAGTAAGACTGGTCGCGTCATCACCATAAAACGTATCATTGTTACCACCGCCAACAAATACGTCATCGCCACCGCCACCATAGAATACATCGTTGAAATCTGTCCCAACAAACAAGCTGTCGGTGTCACTTAAGTCAGTATTGACTCCCAACACAACACCAGCGTGTGTATTAATTTTAGGTACTGCATTATCCAACCCAAGGTTGGCTGCGACAGCCTCATTTTCGGTATTGGTATTATTTATTGCCGATGTAGCTAAGTGATGGTTTGGATCAATAGCATCTCGTTTAACTAAGTCGCCAACATTGATCGTGATCGTAGGTGCATCTGCGATAGCAACAACATTGATATCAAGTGTATTTGTTACGCCAGTATTTGTGGTATAGCTAATTAATGGAACGTCACCTGACCAATGCTCAGCAGGTTCAAATATGTAACTACCATCTCGGTTTACTAGTAACGTACCACTAGTCAAAGAAACACTTTCGCCTACCTCGTAATCAGCACCATCGATAGTAAGATGATCTACCATCAGAATATTGTCGCCGTCAGAGTCATTAAGCAATACATTCCCTTGTAGAGTATTGTCTTCTATGGTTTCGCCCAAATCACTTTCCGTTTCCGTAGGTAAGTTCTCATGTACTACAACATTGATCGCCAAGTTAGATTCTGCTGAATCACCATTCGAGCTTTCTGTACTCGTTGCAGTCAAATTGATAGTGAAGTCATCATGGGAGCCCGCAGGTGGAGTCACAGTAAGTGCATCTAATGCCCAACTTGTCACGTCCAGTTCTTCATCAATAGTTGCGACAGTAATAGAACTATTTCCATCTGAAAGGATCGCACCTACAGGTAAGCCAGTTAGCGTGACTTTAAGTGATTCAGAGCCATCTGTATCATTTAAGCTTGCTTTAATTTCAGAGAGCGGTATCGCTGTATCTTGTAACCCTTCGTTCAGCTGGTATGTTTCGTAAAACGCAACACCATTAACTTCTTGTAGTTCAGACGTTCTGATATCAGTTGCTTCTAGTGCACTTTCATCACTAACTACGTAAAGACTACTATTGCTCAGGTTGACAGGCGCTTGTCCATTAATGGATACATCCACATTAAAGTTACCCGGACCACTTTGGTTATGGTGATAAATTTCAATTGGATAAAAGCCAGATACCGAAGGGGTAAAGCTAGCTCCCTTAATATCACCACTGTCGCTCCCCCAACGAGCTTGATCAAGTAACGTACCACCCAACTTGATTGCAAGGCTATCATCGGCTTGACCGACAAAGTCGTAACTCGAGCCAGCTTCGAGATAAACAAGAGATGTGACTAGAACGGCCTCATTTGCCAAGGTTGCATGAGTCCCTAAATCTTCCACATTTGCCCAACTCAATCGAGTACCATCGGCTTCATTAAGAGCGTTGATCGCTGAGATTAGAGTCTCTCCATTGACCCCCATACCATCACTAGAACCAACTTGAACATTACTCCATGTCGTAACGTTAAACTCTTGTTGAGGCAATGAGTTTAATGGCGTCACTGCAATTAAGTTCGGTTTGTCAGCTACAGGGTTCACGTCTATTGTCAGTGTCGACTCTTGACCAGAGCTCTGCCCATCTGTCGGTTTAAAACCAATTTGAGCGTAACTAGATTCCTGATCTCCGACTTGATTTCCGCCGAAGCTGTCACTGCCTGATTCATTTAATTCAGGTACAAAACGAACACCGTTTTCCTCAAAAAGCGATTTATCGAGGACTTGATCGATTTGTACAGACTGCCAATCGCCTTGCGAATCTCTGTACTCTAATGAGCCATCGCTAGGAAGCGTTGTAATTTGGACGGATAGATCTGATACATCAGAGTCCACATCGCTAATACCGAATGATGACCAATCAAGCATCACTTGAGTATCTTCATTCATCTCAACCACTGAAGGCGAAGATTCAGGAGCATCATTCACATTTACCAGAGAAACATTTACCTCGGCAGTATCAATCCCGCCAGTTCCATCGATAACCTCAACCTGAAGCGTATAATCGCCCAAGTCAACATCATCGATTGTCTTGTTCAATGAAATCTCTCCACTTGTCGGGTCGATATCAAAAATACCATTAGTGCTCGAGCCATCTGCAAAACGGTATACAAGCACGTCATTATCGTGATCTTCAGCAACGACCGTGCCGATAACGGCCCCAATCACCGTGTTTTCGTTAACTGACCCGAAGTCGTAAACATCATCATTTGGTTTGTCACCAGCACAATCGCCGCCAGAAATAAACTCTGGAGCGTGCTGAGCATCTATAATAGAGACTGTTGCTTCATTCGAGTCACTTGCAAGCGTCGAATCTGCACCAACCGTATCAATTAGAGTCACGGTTAGGTTTTCAAGATCTTCGTAAATACCATCATCGAGAGTTTTTATATCAATCGGCGCCAACGTTTTACCCGCTGGAATCGTGACTGTGTACGTACTTGGAGCAATATAATCTTTGTCATCAACATTCCCTCCGATTGTGAATGTTACCAGTACATCTTCATCTGCTTTTTGGTCAATGTTGACGATAAATTTTGCATCACTACCTTCATCAACTGAGGATTGATCTGAGCTAATAGTCACTTTCGGTGCACTTTGGGCATCAACGATCACAACACTTGCGCTGTTATTTGAAGCAATGCTCGCATCAGCGCCATCAACCTCTTTAATGGTTACTGTGAAAGATTCTGCGCCCTCATAAATACCATCGGTGACCGTCAGTAAGTCAAGAGCAGCTGAAGATTGACCCGCAGGAACTTCAACACTCAGAACGCCAACAAAATCTTTTCCATCTTGGGCCACGCCACTATATTCGACATGAACCGTAACACTCTCATCTGCAACTTTATCAAGTGTCAGCGTAAAGCCTGCCGTTTCACCTTCATTTACGCTATTTTGATCGGCACTAATACTAACTAAAGGTGCAGGATCAGAATCCACAATATTTGCGTTACCAGTTGCAATACCATTACTGGTGACACTACCGATTTCCGTAACCGTAAGACCAAAGCTCTCATCACCTTCATGGACATTATCTAGTTTGGTCGGGACTGCGACTTTAATTTCAGCGACACCTGGAGGTATAGTAACGTCTCCATTAGGCGCTATATCTAATGTTTGAGTTTGACCATGAGTATCCACATAGGTCACTACCATAGTGCCTAGATCAACATCTTCCGCAGTATAGCTATCATTTGTTGTTGACTTCAGATTGACGACAACGGCCTCTTGAACAGGGTTAGAGAGTAAAACGGTAAATATTGCGTCAGTTCCTTCAATGACATCGCCGGCATCTACTACGCTAAGTTTTGTACTGTCATTATCAAGAACTGTTGCCGTCCCCGTTTCACCGCCGATCTCAAGAACGATCGTTTCGCTGCTTTCCACAACCAAGTCATCAATAGTCGGAATCGATATTTCGAAGCTACTTATACCTGCAGGAACAATCAAGTAACCACCTAAGAAAACAACACCATTTGTATAGGTTGCATTTGATAGATTTACGTCATTCTTATCAACTGAAGAACCTTGAGCAAGCATATCAACTTGGTACTTAACGGCAGTGCTAGTGGTTTCATTTAGAACAACCGAGAACGTGACATTGTCACCCTCAGTCACGCTATCACCGACCACAGACAGGCTTGGCCCATTTTCAGCAATATTACCATCTAGCATTTCATTAACGATATTGACTGTAGATGGATCGCTAACGCCATTTTCAGAGTCGACTGCCACATATCCAAAGCTGTCTTCGGCAGGTACACCTTCTACATAACGTAACTCCCAGTTCCCTTCATTTTTCGTAGAAAAATCTAACTGAGTAATGACCGAACCTTCAGGAAGAGCTAGATCTTTCCCATAACCAACGCTTGTTTCTTGGAATAGCATGAAGTTGCCTTCAGGCTTCAAAAACTCGAACGTTTGAGTCTGTTGGACATTATTTGAATCTAAGTATGTAACCGTAATAAGTGCTGCGTTGTCATCACCGTAATCAAACAATCCACCTAATCCATCTAAGCCAAGGTTTACGCTGCCCACAGGATTATTAGACAAATCGATCGTAATCGTTTCACCTTTCTCAATACCCTGCCCATCATTGTCAGCGATACCATTGCCGATGTGTGACACCTGGCGGTTGTACTGCGCAAGCTCACCGCTATCAGAAGAAATGGTGATAGAAGCTCCATTTGCTAAATGCTCAGTACGGGAGTGTGATGGACCTCCGTCCTCACTTAGCCCCCAATTATTGAAATCTGTTGTAGACTCGGAACTATTTAGTGTATCTGGGCGATCCTTGATACCTAATAAGAAACCCACATTATCAGCTTCATAGTAAAGGCTGTCTTTGTCATAAAGCGTATCGCTTACTTCTTTAATTTCGTGCAACTCACCATCACTATCTTTAAAGAACAACGTACCTGAGGTTGGCAGTTCAGTAATTCGGACATGTAGATCGTTGCCTTTTAAGTCGTCTTCAACATCCGCGATATGATCTTGAGAGTCACCGTGACCCAGAGGCTTCGTATCGGTATCAAACACAACGTGCGTAAGCTGATCATCGGCCACATGCGTAAAGTCTTCACTGTCAGGTTTGTCGTTTACTGGCGTGACATCGACGTTAACAATGGTGGATTCACTGACACCACCGGAGGTGACGATGTAGGTGAAGCTGTCTGCCCCGTGGAAGTTGTCGTTTGGCGTGTAAGTGACGCTGCCGTCCGGGTTGACCGAGACCGTGCCGTTAGCTGGACCGTTATTGCTATCGAGCGACACCACTTTGTCGTCGCCTTCGAACGTGTCGTTACCTAAAACCTTGATGATGGTTGGTGTGTCTTCCACAACCGTCGCGCGGTCAGATTCAATATCTGCCACAGGCGCCACTGTGAAGTTCACCGTTTGGCTAACGCTTTCACCGCTTGGATCGGTGGCGGTAAAGGTTAGGGTTTCTGAGCCGTTCCA